>JAEEXY010000009.1 GCA_016288005.1 Lachnospiraceae bacterium | reverse complement strand
TCCGTCCTCGCCGCCGTCAAGCGCGGTCATGGGCTCATACTTCCAGATCTCCGGGATCAGCCCGTGGATCAATCCCGTATCGATGTACGGCGGATTCGCGGTGATAATGTCGTATTTGCCCTCAAGCCCCTCGAACAGGTCCGCCTGTATCAGTTTCACCGCAGTTCCGTTCAGCTCGGAATTCTTCTTTGCCACAGCAAGTGCAGCCTCGGAAATGTCGGCAGCTTCGGCATTGGCAATATTGCCGAGCTTCGCGACCGATACAACCACGCAGCCGCTTCCTGTGCAAAGATCGAGGTATCTTAATTCTTCTCTGTCTTTCCTCAGAAGTTTTACAGCTTCGAGTGCTCTCTCAGCCAAAATCTCGGTGTCCTGCCTCGGTATCAGGCAATCCTTATTACAGATAAAAGGCAGTCCCATGAATTCCTGACTGCCTAATATATACTGTATCGGTTCTCTCGCGCAGCGCCTCTTCGCAAGCTCGAGCAGACGTGAGAGAGTTTCTTCGGGAATCTCTTCGTCACGCGCGAGCAGATACTGCGCCTCGGTAAAATCCCCGACATATTCCGTTAAATATCTTGCATCCAACGCAGGTTCCGGTACGCCGGCCTCTTCGAGTTCCCGTGCCACCTTCCTGCATGCCTCAAAGTAAGTCAAATCATTCGTCCTTCTTCTGCTTAAGAATGAAATACTGGTCAAGTGCCTTAAGGATCTCGTCGTCCTCTTCGGGATCGGGTACGGGAGTGTTCAGATCGATCTTCGCGGATCTGGACTCGAATACCTTATCCTCGTTCTTCGGCTTCGCAGGCTTCTCAGGCTTAACCTCTTCCTTAGCCTCCGCTGCCTCGTCGGCCTCTTCCTTAGCCTTCCTGCGCGCTACGAATACATCGTCGCCTTCGATCGAAAGCTCCTTCTCTTCAGGCTTAACCTCAGGCTTCTCCTCAGGCTTCTCCTCAACCTTCGTTTCAGCCTTCTCAGGTTCGGGCTTTTTAACTTCTTCAGCCTTTATCTCTTCCTGCTTCTTCTCTTCAGCAGCAGGCTTAACATTCTCATGCTTATTCTTAGCCTTCTTATCCTTTGCAGGCTTATGCTCAGGCTTCTCTTCAGCCTTCTTTTCAGTCTTCTCGGGCTCAGCCTTCTCAGCCTCGGGCTCGCAGGCAGCAGTGCACGCAGCAGCATTATCCGCGGGCTCATCGTAATGAGCGAGGAAATCCTTCCAGTCGAATACGGCCTCTACGGACGCGATGGCACACTCGATCATCGAATCATCGGGCTCTGCGGTCGTAAGGTTCTGCAGCGCCATTCCGGGCTTGCTTAATATCTCAACAAACTTATTGTTGCTGCGTCCCGCAAGCTTTATGAACTCATAGGCGATACCCGCTATGACCGGTATGAGGATAAGTCTCGCAACTATCCTCAGCCATGCGTTGTCAAATCTGATGAACATGAAGAACAGTACGCTGATCAGCATAACGATGAGCAAAAAGCTGGTTCCGCATCTCTTATGATGGCGCGACTGCTTCCTGACATTCTCAACGGTCAGTTCCAGACCGTTCTCGATGCAGTTGATCGATTTATGCTCGGCGCCGTGATACTTGAACACACGCTTGATATCATCCATGAGCGAGATAGCCGCAACATAGCCGATGAACAGGCCCACCCTGATCACGCCTTCGATCAGCGCGAGCAGGCCTTCCGACTCTATATGGCCCTTCAAAATGCGCGAAATGAAATAAGGGAGCAGCATGAAAATGCCGATCGCGAGAACTACCGAAAGCACGACGGTTCCGGCCATCACAGCCTTCTCCTGCTTATCCTTCTTCGATCTCTCCTCCTCGGTCTCGGGCTTCTTCTCTTCCTCTTCCTCGAAAAAGCTCGCGGAATAAGTAAGCGATCCTATACCGAGCTTCAAAGAATCGATAAAAGCAAGCACGCCGCGAACGATCGGGATCTTATTGAGTCCCGACTTGCTGCCCAGCGACTTATATTCTTTTGTCTCAGCTATAATCTCCCCGTCAGGCTTCCTGACAGCAACGGCGTATTTGTCGCCGTTCTTCATCATGACGCCTTCCATTACGGCCTGTCCGCCGATTCCTGATCCCTTCATATCAATTCCCCTCAAAACGAACAAAGTGGTTGAAGTACTAATAACTTCAACCACTTTCCTGAGTCTAAAGATTTACTTGTTCGCAAGACCGTACTTACGATTGAACTTATCGATAGCACCACGAGTCTGAGCTGCCTTCTGCTGTCCTGTGTAGAAAGGATGGCACTTTGAGCAGATTTCAACGTGAATCTCGGGTTTAGTTGATCCTGTTACAAATTCGTTACCGCAGTTGCAGGTAACCTTAGCCTGATAATATTTAGGCTGGATATCTTCTCTCATAGCTTTTCTCCTCACAATTATTTGATCGCGCCCGCCGGCACCAGCCTCCGGTCAATACTTACGGGCACATAGCCAGACAAGTATAACATGTGAGTTTGAAAAATGCAAGAGATATTTTATTAAGTTAATACAGTTTTGTTTTCTTTACGACTTCGATGAACTCACGGTTGGATCTGGTGTGCGCGAACATGTTGATGATGCGCTCCACGGCCTCCTCCGATTTGTTGGAATTAAAGGCTCTGCGCAGGATGTTGTTCGCTTCGATCTCATCGGGAGTAAGCAGCAGGTCCTCGCGTCTGGTACTGGACTTGGGCAGATCGATCGCGGGGAAGATGCGGCGTTCGGACAGGTTTCTGTCGAGAACCAGCTCCATATTGCCCGTGCCCTTGAACTCCTCGAATACAACATCATCCATACGGCTGCCGGTATCTACGAGTGCCGTGGCCAGGATAGTAAGGCTGCCGCCCTCGCGCATGCATCTGGCAGCGCCGAAGAACTTTTTCGGCATGTGCAGCGCCGCGGGATCGAGACCGCCGGAGAGCGTACGTCCGCTCGCCTGTACCGTCAGGTTGTATGCGCGCGCCAGACGCGTAATGCTGTCGAGCAGTACCACAACGTCCTTTTTGTGCTCTACAAGGCGCTTTGCGCGCTCGATGACCATCTCTGAAACACGCTTATGGTTCTCGGGCAGCTCATCAAATGTAGAATATATAACCTCGACATTGGGGCCCTGGATCGACTCCTTCATGTCGGTAACTTCCTCGGGACGCTCATCGATCAGCAGAATGATCAGGTGCAGGTCGGGGTAGTTGGTCTTGCATGCGGCTGCGATCTGCTTGAGCAGTGTTGTCTTACCTGCCTTCGGCTGGGATACGATCATGCCTCGCTGCCCCTTGCCGATGGGAGAGATCAGGTCTACGATCCTCATGGCCGGCGTACATCCGGGAGTCTCAAGGTGAATCCTCTGGTTAGGGAAGATAGGCGTCATATCCTCGAACTTATAACGGTTGATCGCCTCAGACGGATGCAGTCCGTTGATCGTTTTGATATAAAGCAGCGCGCTGAACTTCTCCGTCGATGTGCGGATCTTTGTATTGCCCTCGATGATATCTCCGGTCTTAAGGTTGAACTTGCGGATCTGCGCGGGCGATACATATACGTCGTTTTCTCCGGGAAGGAAATTATCGCAGCGGATAAATCCGTATCCCGACTCAACAAGCTCTAAGATGCCTGTCTTGGTCTCGCCGCTGTCGAGCTGCTCGATATCGGGAGAGATCGTGGGATCGAGCGCCTCGCGCTCCTCCGCGGTGATCCTGCCGGTGGAAACGATCCTGCCTGATACGGCTGCCGAAGGCTGCGCGGGCTGAGTCTGCTCCTGAGGCTGCGCCGGACGCTGATACTGGGGTCTGTCATAGCCGGGCTGTGCGGGTCTGGCCTGCTGCATGGGACGGCCGTCTGCGGGACGCATCCTCTGCTCGGCAGGTCTGCCCTGCTGGTAAGCGCTCTGTCCCTGATACTGTGCCGGGCGCCTCTCACCCTGCACAGATGCGTTCTGATACTGCGGGCCGCGCTGGATCTGCGGCTGCTGTGCCGGTCTGGCATCTCTGCCTGCGGTCTGAACGGGACGCTGCTCCCTGCCCGCCTGTCTGTCAGGTCTGTCGGGCTGTGCCGCGCCGCGCTGCTCGGGGCGCTCGGGTCTGGTATATCCGGTACCTCCCGCCGACTCATAATTCTGCGGAACGATACCGTCCGCGTTCGATGCGGGCGCGTTCTTAACCTCGACTCTGGTCACGGGGTGCGCGGGCGCAGGCTCCTGCGCGGGCTGCCTTTCCGAAGCCGGCGCGGCAGGCTCGGAATCCCCGGTCTTTGCAGGTGCCTTTTTCGCGGGCTTTACGGCTTTTTCCGCAGGCTCCGTCTTTTCCGCGGACGCGGCCTCCGTCTTCGCGTTTTTTCTCGCAGCAGGCTTTTTCTCTGTAGTTTTCTTCTCTGCAGGCTGCTTCCCGGCGGTCTTTTTCTCCGCCGCCTGCTTCAGTTCGTTTTTGGCCTTCTCCTGAATCGCGGATAAAGCCTCTATCAGTTCGCTCTTTTTCAGGGCAGAATATCCCTTCACGCCCTGCTCCTTCGCCAATGCCTTAAGTTCGGCAAGCGACATTTTTTCCATATCCATAAAATGATCCTTTCGCTGTGTGCTCCTATACTGTTGTAAAAAAATAAGGGAAACAATGGTCGATATAACACCGGAATTGTCCTTGATTTGATGACCCCATTATATAACACGTGATAAAAAAAGTAAACCGCGATTCGCCCGAATGAGCAAGTTTTTGAAAAAAGGCAGTCGAAAAGGGCGGGGATACATTGATCCCACGCCCTGTTTCATTCAGCCGATCCCGGTGTACCGCTGCGGTTATTCCGCCCAGATCTTGATCATTTTCATGATCTGTCCTCTTTCATAATCCACCTCAACTATGGGTATCGCGAATTTGATCGCGCCGCCCGGCGTATCGATGATACATCGCATTCTATCTGAATTAATACCTGAATTCCTGGTCCTGATCAGTGCGAGGCTCCCCATATCGATAAAAAGCTCGTTGCATTCAAGCATGGCTTTTCCCGTTCCGCCCGCATGTCCCCTTTCGATAAGACAGAGAGCCAGTTCCCCGCTCCACGTCCTTGTGACTTTGCATTCGTAGACCCGCTCTCTGTCGGCTCTGATTGCTAAAGAATTGTAAGATAAGATTTCCAGTTCATCCGTTATAGAGTAATTTCTGCCAAATGCTTTGTTTACCGTGTCTATGACTACTCCCCTGTAGTCCTCGGACAGCCTTTGAAGGATCTTGATGTTCTTCCTCGCCAGCTTTTCAATGTCTGCAACCTCCATATCGGCACCTCCCTTTTTCCTTCGGCACCGGGATATGTTTCGGCTATCTTCTGCGCCCGTTGACTTCCTTCAGCAGTGCAAGAAGCGTACGGAGTAAAACATCATCGCATTTTTTAACTTCATAGACCACTTCAAGACAGAGCTGAGAGCAATCGCTGCCGGCGTCGGGGTCGTTCCGGTCCGTACCGAAGAAATCGGCGGGATCTATACCCACCACGCTGCAGAATACTTCAAGATCGTCCACCTTCATGTTCTGCCTGCCGTTAATGACATCGCTCAAAAAACTGTGGCTCCTGTCCATATCGTAACAGATAAGGTTAAGAGGCTTTCCGACCTCATCCGCTATCTCTCTGAGTCTCTTTCTGTAATCACCGTTGTATGCCATAATCTTACCTCCCGTAAATTTATATTAATCGATATATATTCATTTTTGCTCGGATTGTATCCGATTTGCGGATTTTTTCGTCGGAACAGTTCCGATGTTTCAGAATAAATCCGCTCTTGTTGCGGTATAATTGCGGAAATACATAATTATTCAACCGGATTGCAGGGGAAACTTCGCTATGCTATACTGATTACACTGTTTTCAGAACCTTTTGGGGAGGTACATGATAATGATTTTTCGTGACGCATTAAGATCCGGGAAATATATATTCTTTGACGGCGGCATGGGGACCATGCTGCAGGCGGCGGGCTTAGAGACCGGTACGCTGCCTGAGGAGTGGAATCTCACTCATCCCGAAGAGATACTGAAGATCCACCGTGCCTACGTTGAGGCCGGCTCGGATGTCATCACCGCCAATACTTTCGGCGCCAATTCCGCGAAATTCGGCGAACGCACTTCCGAGCTCATTTCCGCTGGCATACGTATCGCGCGCAGTTCCGGCGCCCGTTTTGTAGCGCAGGATATCGGCCCTACCGGCAAAATGCTCAAGCCCCTCGGGGATTTCGAATTCGATGCCGCCTACGAGCTGTTTAAAGAGCAGGTCATCGCCGGCTGCGAGGCAGGTGCCGACCTTTTCATAATCGAGACGATGACCGATCTGCTCGAGATGAAAGCCGCGGTGCTGGCGGTAAAAGAGAATTCCGATCTGCCCGTGATCGCGACCCTCTCCTACGAGAAAAACTGCAGGACCTTCCTCGGCGCGCATGCCGCTGCCGCCACCGTGACTCTTTGCGGGCTCGGCGTCGACGCGGTCGGCGTTAACTGCTCGCTCGGCCCCGCAGACCTCTCGGATGTTGTTGCCGAGATCTGCCGTTACTCGGAGGTGCCCGTCATCGTTCAGGCCAACGCAGGCCTGCCCGAGACCGTTGACGGCAAATGCGTATATACTCTTACGCCCGCCGAATACGCTGCCGACCTCAACGCGATACTCAGCCGCTGCAGAGCCGAGGAGATCGACAAGGTCCAGATCATCGGCGGCTGCTGCGGCACAAACCCTGATTTTATCCGCGAGATCGTACGTACCGTGACCGCGGCTTCGGGTGAGACTCTTTCCGATTCGTTCGCGGACCTGCTCAGCGGCGGCGCTTACAGGGGGCCCCATTTCTGGAGCGATGAGCCCGAAGAACATCTGGCCGCTCCCGAAGCCATGACCTCACACGCGATCGTCTGCTCGGCACGCGAGCTCATCGACTATAACAATAAGACCGCCGTTGTCGGCGAACGTCTCAATCCAACCGGCAAAAAGAAGATCTCCGCAGCGCTTCGCGCGCAGGATTTCGATCTGCTGCTGGCCGAGGGCATCCGCGAGTACGAATGCGGCGCGCAGATCCTCGATGTTAACGCCGGGCTTCCCGATATCGACGAAGCAGGTGTCCTGGTCCGCCTTATCACGGAGCTGCAGGGCGCATGTCCGCTGCCGCTGCAGATAGATACCTCCGACACGGCAGCTCTCGAGGCCGCCGTCAGACATTACAGCGGCAAGCCGATCATTAACTCGGTAAACGGCAAAGAGGAGAATATGAAGGCAGTCCTGCCAATCGCTGCCAAATACGGCGCGGCATTGATCTGCCTGACTCTCGATGAAGGCGGTATCCCCGACAGGGCCGAGGACAGGATAGCCATTGCGGAAAAGATCATGAAACGAGCCGCCGAATACGGCATTCCGAAGAAAAACCTGATCATAGACGGTCTCGTTATGACCGTTTCCACCAACCAGAAGGAGGCGCGCGAGACCCTCAAGACCGTCGGCCTCGCCCGCGCGAAGCTCGGCCTC
Organism: Lachnospiraceae bacterium; assembly: GCA_016288005.1. GTDB lineage: Bacteria > Bacillota > Clostridia > Lachnospirales > Lachnospiraceae > RUG11977. Next base: position 52,089 of record JAEEXY010000009.1, on the reverse strand, counting down.
CACACCTGTCTCGGAGTCAGCAATATCAGCTTCGGCCTGCCCGAGCGTGAGGTCCTGAACTCCGTATTCCTCGCGGAAGCGTTTACCTGCGGGCTCAATCTCCCGATCATCGATCCCACCAAGGACCGCTATATGCAGACCGTGCACGCGCACAGGGTTCTGAGCATGGAGGATGAAGGCTCGGTTGATTACATTGCATACGCGCAGGCCCATCCGACCGTCGCACAGGCTGCGCCCGCAGCCTCCGCACCCTCTCAGGGCAGCGCATCCGGACGTCTCATCGGTGCTCTCGGAGGAGACGGTGCGGGCAGTTCTTCGTCCGCCGCACCCGGCGGGACAAAAACCGTTGCCGATATCATTATCTCCGGCAATAAAGCGGCCATTGCCGAGAAGACAAAAGAGCTCCTGGACTCGATGACCGCGCTCGATATAATCAACAATGAGTTCATCCCTGCGCTCGACCGCGTGGGCGAGCTGTACGAGCAGGGCAAGATATTCCTGCCCCAGCTGATGGGTGCGGCTGAGACCGCAAAACGCGGCTTTGACATCATCAAGGCGGGCCTGCCTTCAGACACCTCGTCAAAGCACATGCAGATCGTGCTGGCTACGGTAAAAGGCGATATCCACGACATCGGCAAGAATATAGTCAAGATGCTGCTGGAAAACTACGGATATGAGGTTATCGACCTGGGCAAGGATGTGGAGCCCGACCTGATCATCAAAACCGTCAAAGAGCATAATATCAGGCTCGTCGGACTCTCGGCGCTGATGACGACCACCGTCCACAATATGGAGGAAACGATCGCGCTGCTGCACGAGAGCTGCCCCGGCTGCAAAATAATGGTCGGCGGCGCCGTACTCACGGCAGATCTGGCGCAAAAGATCGGAGCCGACTACTACTCGAAGGATGCGGCCGGATCGGCAAAGATAGCCGCCGAGGTCGAAGCCGGACTGTGAGAAATGTGATTTGGAAAAGAATCTGAAAAAGAGAACTGCCTCACCGGCAGTTCTCTTTTGTATTATTTCTTATCACGTCTGAGCAGGGCATATATGGCGCCCGCGACCGTGAGCGCGCCCGCCGCGATGCCGAGCGCTTTTTTCGTATCGGAATTCTTTTTCGCGGCCAGCTTGGTATTGATATATGTCTGAGTGGCCTCACGCCGCTTTTCCGCAGGCGCGGCGGTCTTAGATACCGTGATCTGCGGTGCTGCGGGCCTCAATGAGACCGTGCGGGTGGATACGGGCTCGTGAGGCTTATCGGCTGCAGGCTCATGTGCCGGCCTGAATGCGGGCGCCGGCCCGGTAACCGTCCCGGATGCCTGTACAGGCTCAGTCATAAGCTCTGCCTCAGCTTCGGGTTCCTCCTCCGCATATGCGCTCAGCTCTGCTTCTCCGACGTTCTCCGCCTCTATGCTGACAGGCTCGGGCGCAGGCTCGGTATCCCCGTAGTCCTCCGCCGTCGGCAGATCGAGCTCTATGTTTCGGTTGTCCTCGGGTCCGTCCACGTAAGGCTCACCGTAGTCCTCCGCCGTCGGCAGATCAAGCTCTATATTACGGTTATCCTCGGGCTCGTCCCCGCAGGACTCTCCGTAATCCTCCGACGCGGTGTCTGCGGCCGCAGGCGCTGAATCTCCTCTCCTGCCGTCATATACGAGCTCATAGCCGCTCTCCACTGCTATCGTATCTATCGCGCGTATCGTAAGCGTCATGATATCGGCCTCGGGCTCACCCTCGCAGACAGAAAGCACGAGCTGTCCGTCTATGATCCTGATGCCGCTGCGCTGCTCTTCGGTCCGGGTATCCCTGACCATGATCTTTTCGTATTCGGTGCCGGGGTTCGCGATCAGGCGCGCGCCCTCTGAGGTAAACGAGGCCATGACCTCATAGCCGCCGTTTTCCAGTTCAAAGTAATAATCGGCCTTATCCGGGCTGATCCTGCCCCATTTGTAGCCTGTAACGGGGTCGATCCGAAGCATCGGGTCCTCTAAGGTTCCGTGTGTTGCATTTTCGGTATTGCTGCTGCGTCTGTCGAGCACATAGCAGGCCTCACCCGCAAATGCGCCCGTGATCGGTGTATACGCATTGGCAGCGCAGGAGTCGAGCTCCGGCTCCTCGATAGCCTGCATGACAACGAGGTCAAAATCACGGTATGACGAATGTCCCTCGGTAAATATCCTGAGCTTATAGCCCGTGAACAGATTATCACCGATCAGCAGCTCCGCGGAATTGCCGCGCGACTTGCCTCCAATCTCGATATCATAGCCTTCGGGCAGGTTAAATGTGACCATGTCCGCGGGAGTCTCGAGCCTTATGAGGAAACGCGAGCGCCTCTCGCTTAAGTGTACGGTTCCGTTGTTGCAGCTGACCGGCGAGATCCTCATATCCGCATTGTAAGGGATAACGGCCGTCCTTGAAGGCATCGCGATCGCGAGCTTCAGTCTGCAGCCGGGCTCAAACGGACCGCCGACCAGCGCGTAGAGGCTGTTCTCGTCGGCCGGAGCTGTGGCGTATTCGTACTCTTCGCCGTTGATATATATGGTCGTCCTGATCGTCTCCTGTGAAGGAATGCGCAGCGCCAGCGTGCCGTAATACTCCTTTTCAAAAAGGATCACAGTCCCGCCTCCGGGCAGCTCGTCCTGCGCGATGCAGGCCTTGTCCGACTCAAGGCGCGAGGGCACATATCTGTCTATGATCACGACATCGCAGTCGAGATAAGAATAGCAGTCCTCAACAGTAGTCTCGTTCGCAGAAAACTTCAATGCTTTACCGAAATCCATAGTCCTTCTCCTCCTGCTATCATTTTACAATAGTATTTCGCATTTTAAAAGAGTTTTCATGGCGCTGCGCCGAAAAAGAAAAGCCCCTCCGCGCATACGGAGGGGACTTACGGTCTGTTTAAGTTTATTACGGTTTACAGCTCATCGCGCGCCGTCATGACTTTGCTCAGAACGATGTTCAGATTGCCGTTGCGGCATCTGAGCGCATCGAGGAATTCCTTTTCTTTGACGTCCTTCTTCATGGTGAGCTCATAGTCCAGCTCGTAGAGGCTGCCCATGTTGACTGTCTTGACCTTTGTGAGCTCGCATCTTTCGGTGAATGCGTCAAACACATCATCGAAGAGGCCTTCGTAATCGAGATTCTCGGGGATGGTGATGCGCAGATGCTTGTCGGCGCCCTTTTCGCCGATGCCTGTCTTAACCATGACAACGGTCACGACAGCCACTGCCGCGAGCAGTACACCCGCTATGGCCACAAATCCGAGCGACATCGCGGTACCGACCGCAGTTGCGAGGAAAATGCTCGAGATCTCGCGCGAATTGCCGGGCTGCGAACGGAAACGGATCAGTGAGAACGCGCCGAGTACGGCTATGCCTGCGCCGATATTGCCGTTTACGAGCATCAGAATGGTCTGGATGACGATAGGCAGTACTACGAGAGTCAGCAGCATGCTCTTTGAATAACGGTTCTTATAGCTGTGCACGAGCGCGATAACGGCGCCGAACACCAGTGATATTGCGGAACAGATGAGAAATTCGCTCGCGGTAACTCCCGCTGCGGATGAAATGATACTGTCAAACATAATGATTACCTCCTAACAGGTTATACTCCCGCCTTGTCCATATGCCGTGCTTTTCTCGAGCGTGCCGCGTCGATCGCGACCACGTCGTTTGCGGGGTCAAAGTATTTTTTATGGTTGTTTACCGCGCTCATGACGAGCTCGGGGTGATTTTTATAATAGGTTCCGTACTTGGAAATGCTGACCGGGAACAGCTGCATTTCGGAGAGCAGTCTCGACATCCAGAACGGCATCGCGCCGGGTATCTTGATCTCCATGAGCGTCATGTTCTCGGGAATAACGCTCTCTCCGACCGCGCCGTCGGTCAGTTTGAGCTGCTTGTATCTCGCCCTGATATTGCGGTCGAGCGTCAGTCTGAACTCAGGCTCGCGGATGCCTGCGTAAGCCCGTCTGTCATAAGCCAGATAAACCGCAGGCTGTACGGGATTGGTCTTTAAGAACCAGTCGAGCTCCCTCATGATCTGGGTATCTATCTGCGGATGAATGCCTCTGTAGAGGTAATCCTCAGCCTCCTTAAGGCTCATCTCCGCTCTTCGCTTATATACCACTCCGTCAAACTTCTTCTTGATCTCCACGAAAGCCTTGTGCTCACCGTCCCTGGGCACGCCGTAGGTGCGAAGCCTCAGCTTTTCCTTGTAGACCGGTTTTTCTATGGAATTCCTGATCAGGTCGTAATCGGGAGTATCGAAATATATATTGCAGATCGTGGATTCGCCGTATCTGTCGAGCTTCATCCTGCCCTCGATCTTTTTTAAGAATATCTCTTCCTGCTCGCGGGTCATCAGGTATTTCTTTTCGTATCTCTTGAAAACTGTCTGCGCTGACATAAGCCTCACCTCCCGGCTGTATAATGCGCTTTGCTGCCACTACGATTTTATTGTCTTGCGATCGATCTGTAAAGTAGAATATCAGCCATTTGTGAGCAAATATTGTGAAAACGGTGAATAAAATGTGAAAAAAAGAGGCACCGCCCGAAGGTGATGCCTCTCAGATCATACTTGATTATTTGATTGTTATTTAACGGTGATACGTCCCTGAGGCTTAGCGTACTTAGATCCGATAACGCCGCCGAGCTCTTCGGTGATGTAAGCCATAAGAGCCTCATCAAGAGGAGTACCTGTATCAAACTTGGTCGTGGAATTGCCGAATACATAGTATGTATCGCCGCCGTCCGCGCAGAAGTTGTTTGTGATAACAGCGTAGATATCCTTCTCGTTGAATGCCTTGCCGTTTACCTCATCGATGGTCACACGTGTGATCTTCTTAGGTCCGTAGTAAGTCGAATTAGGATAAGTCTCATCATTCTTCTGATACTCCTTGGAAGTATCGATCGTGATCTTCATGCCTGCGATCTGAGGGAATCCGCCAACCGCCTCAGGGCAGCTCTGGCAGGAAGCCTCAAGAGCCTCAAGCAGCTCAGCGCCTGTTACATATACAAGAGCAACGGTATTGCCGAAAGGAAGAACAGTGAATACATCCTTCTTTGTAACATCGCCTGCCGCGATAGCCGCACGGATACCGCCGCCGTTGGTGATGGCTACTACATGATCGTCATCTACGGTAAGGCCTTCCTTATTCTGCATAACCGTCCAGATCATGGCATCGGTGATGATATCGCCGTTATTTGTCTCTTCGGTTCTGTTGCCGGGAGCCTTCTCGCCGTTTAAATCAACTTCCGACTTAGCGAATACTTCTCCGTAAAGCTCCTCGATCTTGTTGATGTACTTATATGCCTTCTTCTTAACGAGGTAAGAAGCGGGAAGAGTCTCATCAACCTCGATGAGATAGTTGTCAACGATCTTCTTGGTCTTGTTGTCGATAACGATAACGCCGATGTTAGCGAACTTTGTGCCGGTAGACTGGATCTTCTCGCCCTTTTCGCCTTCGGTCATAACGGTATGTGAATGTCCGTCAATGATATAGTCGATGCCGGTAACGTTGTTCCAGAGATCGATCGATCTGTTTCCGATCGACTCGTCATCTATGCCGAGGTGAGCGAGGCAGATGATAACGTCAGCCTTTTCCTTGAGCTCGTCAACCTGTGCCTGTGCGCAGGCGAACATATCCTTGCCTGCAAGGAATGTGAGTCCCTTGATCAGAGCGGGATTGGTCTTTGTCTGAGCCTCGGGTGTCTCCAGGCCGAAGAATCCGACCTTAACTCCGCCCTTGGTGGTGATAACTGTATTAGCCTTGGTACCTGCGAGAACCTTGCCGTTTTCGAGAACGTCCGCGCATACTACCGTGAACTTAGCCTTCTTGAGGTTCTTTTTAAGTACTGCCCATCCGTAGTCAAACTCATGGTTTCCGAGAGTAGCTACATCATAATGAGCTCTGTTCATGGTCTTGATCGCGCTGAGTCCCTTGTAGTAGCTGACGGTGGGATCTCCCTGTGAGAAATCGCCTGCGTCCGCAAGGATAACGTCTGCGCCCGCTCTTTCGAAAGCAGCCTTAAGGCCCTTTGCGTACTTGTAGCCTTCGAGTGCTCCGTGCACGTCATTTGTGTGAAGAATGACGGTCTTGCCTGTGAAATCCGCATCGGGATCGTATGCAGCTGCCCGCGAAACGTTAGCGGGAACGAGCATAGCAATGATCAGCGCGAATGCACACAGTCTTGCTAAAAACTTTTTCATTATATACTCCTCCACAAAATATTTTTGTCCCTTTCGGGACCGGAAATATTATACCACGGATACCCCTTTTTTACAAACCCGAATTCGGGGGAAACCGGTAAATATTTTTACCCTTATTTGCCGTTTAATTTATCGATGATAACGGGCAGCTCACGATCAACAACATCGTTGTCGAGCTGGCAGGTTCCGGCATTCTTGTGGCCGCCTCCGCCGTAGCTTAAGCAGAGCTCGCCGATATCGAAGTTCGAAGCCCTGTTGATGATCGACTTGCCGATCATGACTGCGGTGTTCTGCTTCTTAAAGCCCCATGCCACATGTACCGAAAGCTCGGTCTCGGGGAACATTGCGTATACGTAGAATCTGTTGCCCGCGAAAATGGTCTCCTCGGCACGCAGGTCGATGACAACGACCTTGCCGTGAACCTTCGCGATGCGCTGAAGCTGTGCCTTGAAGAGCTCCTGCTGCTCAAAGTAGAGATCGACTCTTTCCTTAACGTCGGGAAGCGCGAGAACCTCGTCGATGGAGTGCTCTACGCAGAAATCGATCAGCTGCATCATCAGATCGTAGTTGGAAATGCGGAAATCATGGAATCTGCCGAGACCGGTTCTGGCATCCATAAGGAAGTTAAGAAGTACCCAGCCTGTGGGCTCGAGGATCTCTTCCTTTGTGAAATCGGCGCTGTCGCCCTTGTCAACGGCCCACATGATCTCCTCGGAAACACGGGCAAAACGCTCCTTGCCGCCGTAATAGTCGTATACTACGCGCGCAGCGCTCCTGGCATTGCCGTCGATGATATACTTTTCCTTGGCTCCGGGAATATTGGCAGTCCTTATCAGCTCACTCTCATGATGATCGAACGCCAGCCCCACTCTGGGATCGAAAGGAAGGTTAGTCGTGATGTCGTTCCCGGAAAGTTCAACCTTACCGTCCTGGACATCCTTGGGATGTACAAATTTGATCTCTTCGATCTCGCCGATCTCCTTAAGGAGCATCGCGCATACAAGTCCGTCAAAATCGCTTCTCGTAACAAGTCTCTTTGCCATATTATTCTCCTCTTCCTGTATTTTTGCCGTTTTCGGGCGTCCGATCCGCCCCGTCCCGACCTGTTTTCAATTATACAACGCAGATAATTAAGAATCAATGGAACGAAAGCACCTTTTCGTAATCATAACCGCGGTCCGGAGTGAAACGGCGCTTTGTGAGAGTGAAATGAACGACTCCGTTCCTGCCAAGCCCGATCCCGGTCACCGCTTCGCCGTTTTCGGCCTTTACCACAGCGCTGCCCGCCTGCGGCGCGGACGCGCTCCTGATAAGCTCAGTCTGTGCCGCTGTCGGATACTGCGGTTCTCCGATATCATGCCACATTTTCAGGGGATTGCAGACAGTTTCATCCACCGTCTCGCAGACCAGCGTATATTCACCGTCTCCGCAGCCGTTAAAGCGCAGTTCAACGCTCTGTTCCTCATCGCCGATGTTCCAGAGCACGCCCGCATAACCCGTTTCGTTCTTTACGATGACCGCTGTGTCGTCCCTGTATACGCATTCGCTGCCGAAGTCTTTCAGCTGTTTGAAGAAACGGAAGGTCCAGAATGTGGGCTTGGGGATACAGCCCGCGGCCACCAGTCCGAAACCGCCGTGGAAAAGCGAGCTCTGCACGCCCTGTTCCTCGAATACATCGCCGAAGGTCCAGTAGGAATACGCTTCGTTCACGTCGCCGAGTCCCGCGAGCTGCCCCGCCAGATACGCCGCATTGAGGTTTGTGTCGTGGATAACGCCGCGGGGAGTATATGATGTACTGAACTCGGTCAGATGGATCGGAAGATCCCTGAACTCGTCGAAGGAATCGATGATATCCCTGGTCGACTGTAGGTTTTCAAAACGCATCTTCTGGTCTTCGAGCTTCGAATAATCGTAGTGCCCGTCCCTGGTCGGGAACCCGACCGTATAATGATGCCTTGTTATCCTGTCGGGATGTATGTTTTCCTTTTTGCAGAACTCAAGGAAAGACCTGATCCACTCCGCGTCGTTGACACCGCATATGGCGGGGCCTCCGACTGTATAGCGGCTGTCATAAGCCTTGATCGCGAGGAAGGTTTCCTTGAACAGCCTGAAATATTCCTGCATGTCGGCCTTGTACCAGAAACCGGGCAGATTAGGCTCGTTCCACACTTCGATGGGCCATGTGAGGGTCTCTTCGCCGTAACGCTCCCTAAGATGCGCAAGGAGAGCGACCACCATGTCGGTCCATTTTTTATAATCCTTGGGCGGCGTGGTATTGCCCTTCCAGTAGAATATGGTCTGCGTACCCGACGCCAGCTGTCCGGGCATGAACCCGAGTTCCAGATAGGGACGGATGCCGAGCCTTATGTAAGAATCGATTATCCTGTCGATGTAGGTGTAGTTGTACTCGACTTTGGTCTCGCCGTTTTCCTCGTATTCGTGGTATATCGCCACGTCGTCCGAAAACAGTCCGTGTCCCCTGATATACGAAAATCCGATCATTTTCTGTACATACTCCAGCTCTTTTAGGTACTCCTCCGAAAGAGCCAGTCCGAGGCGCCCCGTTCCGACGCAGTAATCCACGTTGTTGTTGAATCTTACTCTGTTTTCCGGATCGATGTTGATCTGTCTTGCCATGGCTTTGGTCCCCCTTGCGTTTTTTTTCAGTATAACGCATCGGAGGTTTTTATTCATCCGTAAAAAGCAATTTGTTTAGTCACTTTTTGCTTTCTTCCCCACTTCTCGAAAATACCTCGAAGTGGGCGCAACACTTCGTGCTTTGCATTAGAAAAAGACGCGTTGAAACGTTCGCGCCTTTTTCTGTGCAAATGCAAAGTGCGCCCTCCGAAAAACGGAGGGCGCATTGCTCTTTGCCGTGCAATAAGCCGGGTTCTGTATTAAACGATCATCTTTCTTGACTGTCCGTTACCGGACAGCTCCTCTGCCGCCTTGCGACGACAGAACGCAACCTACCCGGAGACGCGACGGGCCGCCGCACAGTCTCCTGTTTGGTCTTGCTTCGAGTGGGGTTTACACAGCGCGGACCCGTTACCGGGCCGCCGGTGGTCTCTTACACCGCCATTCCACCCTTACCAAGCAGAGTTGCGCAAACGCAACTCTGCTTGGCGGTTTAATTTCTGTTGCACTTTCCTTGGGGTCACCCCCACCGGACGTTATCCGGCACCCTGCCCTGTGAAGCCCGGACTTTCCTCACGGCCTACCGACGCAGACCGCGCGATCGTCTCGCACAGCAAATATAAAATGCTTTATCATTATTCACATGACAACCGTTTTTGTCAATGCTTTTTTGCGGCTCTTAAACGGGGAATACGCTGCCGCCGATGAACTCTCTCACGATCGAGTTGTGAGGGATGCTCTCGCTCGAGATGCCCTGGAAATAATCCAGGAACTTGAGCAGTCTGTTTGCCTCAACGTACTCGGGGCTGTCCTCGGGGATACCGAAGAGCAGCGGCTCCGCGAACTGCTTTAATACGGCCAGCTCATATACTAGCGCCGAATTGAACATGTAATCCGCGCCCTCCTGGAACGGGAAGATATTCTCCTCCTCGCCGCGCCTTACCGAAGGCCACATCGCGATGGTCCTCTGGGCGCTGGTTCCTCTGGTGCGCGCGTCACGGACCATACGTCTGATAAGACGTCCGTCGGTCGTAGGCATGCGGTTATGCTCATCTATGTTCAGCTGCGTAAGAGCGCTGATATATACCTTGAACTTGCTCTCCTTGGGAAGAGTGTAGCTGAGCTTGTCGTTAAGGCCGTGAATGCCCTCGAGCACGAGGATATCGTCCGCGCCGAGCTTAAGGGTGTTGCCCTTGTACTCGCGTTTTCCGGTCTTAAAGTTGAAGGTTCTCATCGAAACCTCTTCACCCGCAAGGAGTCTCGTCATATCGTCGTTGAAGCCGGCTACGTCGATCGCTTCGAGGCACTCGAAATTGTAGTTTCCGTTCTCGTCCTTGGGAGTGTCCTCTCGGTTTACGAAATAGTTGTCGAGCTCGATCGGATGAGGCTTGTAGCCGAGGGTACGGAGCTGTATCGAGAGTCTGTGCGAGAATGTCGTCTTACCCGAAGACGAAGGGCCCGCGATCATAACGAACTTAACGCCGCCGCGCTCTTTGATCTTCTCCGCGATCTCACCGATCTTCTTCTCCTGGAACGCCTCCTGTACGAGGATCATGTCGCTGATATTGCCTGTAGTGATGGCCTCGTTCAGGTCACCTACGGTAGCGATGCCGATGCTCTCGCCCCATTTGTTCGCTTCATGCTGTGTCTCGAAAAGCCTCGGTCTGTCCACATAAGGCTTAACCTCAGACGGCGCCGACTTATCGGGCAGCAGGAGCAGGAAGCCCTCGGAATAGCACTTGAGGTCGAAATACTTCAGCACGCCGGTGCTGTAAGGCATGTAGCCGTAGAAATAATCGTAATAACCGTCAAGGTTGTAGATATTCGTGTTTGAAACTCTTCTGAAACGGAAGAGCTTCTCTTTGTCGTCCATGCCGACTTCACTGAAAAGCTTGCGCGCGTCCCTGGTCTTTACCGAAGTCTTCTCAAAAGGAATATCGAGCGAAACGAGTCTCCTCATCTCCGCCTTGACATCCTCGAGATACTCATCGGTCAGGGTAAAGTTGGCATTGATCGAGCAATAAAGCGCATTGCCGAGTGTGTGGTCAACCGTGATCTTGCGGATCTGTCCCGCATCGAAAACCCGCGTGAACGCGCGGAGCATCAGAAGTATCATGCCTCTGGTGTAGGTCGACATGCCGGGTACCTCTGCCGTCGTAACAAAGCCCAGAGTGCAGTCATGATCCGCCTTGCGCCGAAGCTCGGCGAGCTTTCCGTCCACATTGGCCAGAATGATATCGGCGGGATAGTCCTTCGCGTACTCCTTAGCGATCTCGCCGTAGGGAGTCCCGTAGGCATATTCCAGCGTGATCCCGTTGATCGTTACTTTAACATTGTCCATAACATTATAATCCTCCTCGGATATTTATTTATCTGTCCGCAGCGCCGAAATCCCGGCCGCAGTGCTATTTCACACCGCAGCGCCTGCGCGCCTCACAGATTATCTCAAGAAATCTTTCCACCTCGGCCTTTCTTGCTTTGGCCTCATCCGTACCGCTCTTTGCTATCTGTTCGAGACGGTAACGGGTCTTGCGGTACTCGATCTCAAGGAATTCGATAAGAACCGGATGCCTTCGCTCTATGAGTTTGGGTCCGAAACATATTTCGACCGGATCGTGCTTTTTCTGAAGCTCCTGCTCGGCCATATAGCCGAAAATGGCTCTGGCCCTGATGCAGGGGTAGAATTTGCCGTCCTCCTCGCAGATGTCCTCGTTAAGGATCTCAAAGCCGTTGTCAAACAGCCATTTGCGCACATTGAAATAATGTGACTGCGGCTGCAGCACGAGGAACGGATACGGCTTCTTTTTCGTTACCGCATTCCCCTTGCTGTCCTTGTCAAGGATATCCCTGATCATATCGCCGCCCATACCGGCGATAACGATCGTGTCTGCCTCCCCGGGAAGAAGTTTTTCCAGTCCGTAACCGAGTCTTAACTCGGTCCTCTCCTGCTGCCCGTACAGTGCCAGATTCTCTTCCGCTTTTTTCAGCGGTCCGAAGCGCACATCCATTCCGATGCAGTGCTCGGCCATACCGTTTTCAAGCAGCCAGATACAGGTATGTGCATGGTCACAGCCGACGTCGGCCACCGTCTCCGAACGGCCGGCCATAAGTGCTGACATCATCAGCCTGTCCGATAGTTTTATACGCATTTTTTTAAGAAATATATATCCCCCGCCCGTGCTGGTTTGTCCGGCACGGGCAGAGGATACGCTATGGTTCGATTTTAAATGATCACTCAAGGAAATCCTTAAGCTTTTTGCTGCGTGAAGGATGACGGAGCTTTCTGAGCGCCTTGGCTTCGATCTGACGGATACGCTCACGGGTGACATTGAACTCCTTGCCGACCTCTTCGAGTGTACGTGTCCTGCCGTCATCGAGACCGAATCTGAGGCGGAGCACCTTCTGCTCACGCTCGGTAAGCGTCTCAAGGACTTTCAGCAGCTCCTCGCGCAGGATGGTCGCCGAAGCGGCCTCAGCGGGTACGGGAACCTTATCGTCCATGATGAAGTCGCCGAGATGGCTGTCTTCCTCTTCGCCGATGGGTGTCTCGAGGGAAACGGGCTCCTGGCTGATCTTCTGGATCTCTGCCACACGCTCAACGGGCAGCTTCATTTCCTTTGCAACCTCTTCGGGCGTAGGTTCGCGCCCGAGCTCCTGCAGCAGCTGTCTCTGCACGCGCATGAGCTTATTGATCGTCTCGACCATATGCACGGGGATACGGATCGTTCTGGCCTGATCCGCGATCGCGCGGGTGATGGCCTGTCTGATCCACCATGTGGCGTATGTCGAGAACTTGTATCCCTTACGGTAATCGAACTTCTCAACAGCCTTGATAAGACCTAAGTTGCCCTCCTGGATCAGATCGAGGAACTGCATGCCGCGTCCCACATAGCGCTTCGCGATGCTGACAACGAGTCTTAAGTTGGCTTCGGCAAGTCTCTTCTTGGCGCTGTCGCCCTCGTCGAGTATGCCGTGATTCTGTTCCTGAAGCTCTCTGGCCTGCGCGAGGAGCTTGGTCCTCTCGGCCGGAGCCGCCTTCTCTGCCTTCTTGCGGAGGCTGTCTATCTCGTCACGGATCTTGCAGCCCTCTTCCATGGTCCTGGCGAGGTCGATCTCTTCTTCTGCGGAAAGCAGCGGAACCTTACCGATCTCTTTCAGATACATCCTGACAGGGTCCTCTAAGGATACGCCGTCGGGTATCGAAAGGTCGATGTTCGCAATGTCGATCTCCTCTTCGCTGTCCTCGGGAAGGTCGTCGATGTCGTCGACATCAAGGATATCGTCAACATCGTTCTCGGGCTGGGCGCGTAAGACATCCACGCCGTTGTTCTCGAGATATTCGTAGATGTGCTCGATCCTGTCGGAGTCGAGCTCGAGGTCCGGGAAGAAATCGTTGACCTCCTGATACTCAAGAACGTTTTTCTTTTTCTTCGCAAATTCGAGAAGCTCTTTCAGCTTCTCCTGGAATAACTGTTTGCTGTTGTTGTCTTCCATTGTTTCTCCTCGTGAGCTTTTCATTGACGGCACAGCCTGCCGCGGAGCGCTTCCAAATCGTTTTTGCGGTTCATGAGCTCCTGATAGAGTCTCGCATCGTCCGCCTCCAAAGCGCGCTGCATACGCAGTTCAAGCCCGTCGTCAAGTACGCGGACCACCAGATCCGCAAAAGCTTTCTTTTTCTCGTCCTCTCCTATCCTGTCCTCATACAGCGCGGAATTAAGTATCCCCGCAACCTCTTCCTGGTCCCTGACCTCTTCAAATCTGCAAACTATATTTGCGTGTACCGGTCTTCCGTTGTTCGCGTATGAAGCGAATATGAATGAAACGAGTTTATTACAAAGGGGATCGGAAAAATCCTCCTCGGTAATCAGATCCTTTACCGACTCATAAAGGTCGGCATTGTTTGCAAGCATCGAGACAAGGAGCTGCTCTGACCTGACTGTCGAGTCCTTCTCCCCTGCCATACGCCTGCGTTCTTCCTTGGCGCGTTCCTGCGTCTCTTCGGCCACCCGCTCGTTATAGAGCTGGCGTCCGTATTCGTTTACCTGGCGTCTCAGGGCATTGATGTCGATATTGTAATCCCTGGCCGCCGCCTCTATATAATTGTTCCGCTCCAGCTCATCCTCGATCCGGGCCAGTTTTTTGGCCAGCTCGTGATCGAACTTTGTTTTCTGGGCGGGATCCGCTCCGTCTATTTTGTTTCTCAGCGACTTTGCCTCGAAATCAAAGGCGGTGACCGCCTCTTCGATCCTCTTGCGGTACTCGTCCGCTCCGAGATTCTTGATGAACTCGTCGGGATCCTTATAAGGCGTCATGTCAACGACCTTTGTGACTATCCCGGCGTCTTTGAGTATCGGGATCGCGCGCAGTATCGCGTTGCGCCCCGCTTCGTCCTGGTCGTATGTCAGCACGACCTCGCTCACATAAGCGGAGATCAGCTTTGCCTGCTGGGGCGTGAGTGCCGTGCCCATCGATCCGACCGCATTGTCAAATCCGGCCTGATGCAGCGCGATGGTATCCATGTAGCCCTCGCACAGCAACATATATTTCTCGTGCGAATGTCTGGCCAGATGCATACCGTAGAGGTTTCGTCCCTTTATGAATATCCCGGTCTCGGGGGAATTCAGATACTTCGGCGCCTTTTCCGAGGGAACCATGAGTCTGCCGCCGAATGCGATGACTTTTCCGTTTTTGTCCATATACGGAAAAATGACGCGGTCCCAGAATTTGTCGGATACACCGCGTTCGCTGAAGGTGAAGATGCCGCTCTCATGAAGGACCCTGTCCGAAAAGCCCTGCTGTTTCAGATAGTCGTAAAGCCTGCCCGAGCCGTGTCCGGCATAACCGAGTCCGAACTTCTTCATCGTCTCGTCGGAAAGCGCGCGTCCTTTGAGGTACTCGTATGCTTTCCTGCCCGCGTCGCTGCGCAGCTGCCTGAAATAGAAGCCCGCCGCTGCTTTGTTGACCTCGAAGAGGCGTTCCTTCATGTCCCGGCGCTCTTTTTCCTCCTCGGTCATCTCCTGCTCCGGAAGCGCTATGCCTGCGCGGTCCGCAAGCTCCTTCACGGCTTCGATGAAGTTCAGATTATCATATTCCATCAGAAAAGTAAACACATTTCCTGCTTTGCCGCATCCGAAACACTTGTATATCTGCATGTTTTTGTTGACCGAGAACGAACCCGTCTTCTCATTGTGGAAAGGGCAGAGTCCGACATAGTTCGAACCGCGGCGCGTAAGCTTGACATAAGTGCCTACCACGTCGACGATGTCGTTCGCCTCGCGAACCCTCTCGATCACGTCATCTCCGTAAAACATGCAGTCTCCCTTTTATCACGTAACTATTCAAAGCTGTCCAAAAGCACATTAGTACACATCCCAGTTCGACGGTATCAGTATCTCGTGGAACTTGGCTACCGCGAATCTGTCGGTCATGCCCGCGATATAGTCGCAGACCGCCTTTTCGGTCCTGAGCTGCCTCAGCTCGTTGTCCGAATAAAGATGTATCTCATTATAGCATTTTCCGTCGCCGTTTTCTATCTGATTTATGAATTCGGAAGGCAGATTCTCGGCGTGCGTCACATAGTAGCCGAACATCTCCTTGATCAGCTGCTCGGCCTTTTTCTCCTGGCCTTTCGCAACGGGATTCGTATAAACGTTTTTGAACATATACTCGCGCAGCCCGGTCATCGCGACGCTTACCTGCTCTGTCATTATGATGTCAGGCTGATCGTAGCTCGACGTGACTATGTCGTGGATTATCGTATTCAGCCTTTTGCTGGGCGTATGTCCGAGTACCTCCGTATATTCCTCGGGGATGTCCTCCTCATTGATTATGTGGCCTCTGATCGCGTCGTCGATGTCATGGTTGATGTACGCGATCTTATCCGCAAGCCTTACTACCTTGCCTTCGAGAGTCGAAGGTCTGCCCTCGGTCTGGTGGTTCAATATGCCGTCGCGGACCTCTCTGGTCAGGTTCATATGCTTGCCGTTCTTTTTCACTTCGAGCAGCTCCACGATGCGGATGCTCTGCTCATGATGCGCGAAACCGCAGGTCGAGATATCGTTGAGCGCTCGCTCGCCCGCGTGTCCGAACGGAGTATGTCCGAGATCATGTCCGAGCGCTATGGCCTCGGTCAGGTCCTCGTTAAGACGCAGCGCCTTCGCTATGGTCCTTGCGATCTGCGCGACCTCGAGGGTGTGCGTCATGCGGTTGCGGTAATGGTCTCCCATCGGAGCAAGGAAAACCTGCGTCTTGCCGTTCAGACGTCTGAACGCCTTTGAATGGATTATCCTGTCACGGTCGCGCTGGTACTCGGTCCTGATGTCACAGGGCGCCTCGTACTCATCCCTTCCGGCCGAACAGTCACTGAATGACGCATAGGGGCTCAGATACTGATGCTCTCTCGCTTCCTGCTCTTTTCTGATAGAATCCATATAACTCCTTTCCGGATATCACCCATCGGTTTCCTGCCGGTCCGCCGCACGTTTTGAAAAATCGCAGCCGCAATAGTTCTGGCGGTAAAGACCGTATTCCTTTGAAAGCTCTATGGAACGCTTGTAACCCTCGTTCTTCTTAAAATCTGTCGGCAGATACGCCGCTCCCTTCGGGACAAATATGCCGAACTCCGTCTCGGATGAGTTCTGTGCTCCGAGCATGAGCCCTATCTCATTGATCACGGGCGCGGGCTTTAAGGGGCTGAGCGTAAGAGTCGTGGCAAAATAGTCAAATCCCCGCTCCTTCGCGATCCGCGCGGTCTCACCAAGGCGCAGCGTATAGCACTTAACGCAGCGCGGTCCGCGCTCCGGCGCGTTCTCGAGTCCCCGGGCCGTTTCAAGGAACTCCTCCGGCTCGTAGCGGCCCTCGATCAGGTCCACCGGATGTGTGAACGGCATTTCGGCGATCAGGCGCTTCTGCTCGTTCAATCGGTATTCGTATTCGCTTTTTGAAGTAATGTTCGGGTTGAAATAAAAGACCGTCACTCTGCAGAAGCGTGTCAGAACCTCAAGACAGGTACTGCTGCACGGAGCACAGCAGCTGTGCAGCAATACGGAAGGCGTCAGGCCCGCTCCCCTCCAGACCCCGGCTCTTTTTTCGAGTAGTTTATGATAATTCGCAATATCGGGCATAATAGATGAATTAAAGGGCCGGGAGTCCCCGGCCCTTGCAGTCGATCGTCAGATCACTGAATGAGCTCAAGCTTACGGAGAACATTCTCGAATTTCTCCTCATCGATGGGCTTTCCGGCATAGGCTACGCAGCCCAGCTCAAAGGCCTTTGTAACGTTGCGGCCCTCGTTCAGCGCAGTGGTCATGATGATCTTTGCGCGCTTATCGTCCGGGATCCCCTTTTCCTTTTCAATATCACGGATAGCCTTAAGAGTCTGATAGCCGTCCAGAGCGGGCATCATGATATCGAGACATACGAGATCGTAGCCGTCGCCGCCCTCGAGCGCCATAAGAAATGCATCAACGGCCTCAAGTCCGTCGACGGTAATATCGCACTCGCCGTATTTGGACAGAAAACGAAGCATGAATTTTCTGCTCGCGAAATCATCCTCAGCTATAAGTATCTTCATAGTTTCAGTTCCTCCTAATAATCCTGTGAAGTCCCCAAAAAAGCACAATGGGACACAGTTACACCTATAGACGTATTATACAGACCTTATGGAACTTTGTCAACAAAACTTCGATGTTTTAACGAATTATTTATATAATATCGCTTTTCGTGAGTTCAGCTTCAGTTTATCACTTTCGTCCCGCCAAACAGCCGTCTCAGTCCAGATGGAACAGCGGCTTAAGGTCGATGGCTACGGGCGAATTGTCGGGATTCGTCTCCATGATATCCGCCATGAAATCCCACCATTTACGGTTGATCGCGGTATCCGCGCTCTCACTCCAGAGCTTCTCGTCGGTTATCTCTATGTAGCCGAACAGCGTGAGCGTCTCTTTATCGAGAAAGATCGTGTAATTGCTGCCGCCGTGCTCGTGGATCATATCCTTCATCTCGGGCCACAGCTCATTGTGTCTCTTCTCGTACTCGGCCTCCATGCCGGGATACAGCTTCATTTTGAATCCTTTGATCATAACGTTTCCTCCTTATCGGGTCACTCTGCGGTTATTTGTGTCTCAAACGGCTTCAGGGTAAATTCCCTGACTCCGTTCGCGGTCGTTACCTTTGTCGTCTTTTCCGAATCTGAATTGTTGATCAGCACGAGCCTGCCGCTGCCCGGATAATAAGCGCATTCGGTGTCGGGATCGTCCGTCAGGTACTTTCTGTCGGTGATGCCCTTTGCCTCGAGCAGGAGGTTCAGCAGCATCCTTGTATTGGCATTGTTCTTCTCGAAGCCTGCCATGTAAATGCCCTTGCCTTTTCCGAAATCATGGATCGTAAGCGTCGGGATGCCGTCCATAGAATCGAGCACCTTCGCGCGTCCGTCGGTAAGGTACAGACCCGCTTTTCCGGGAACGGACGAACCTTTAGCGAATACGCGTCCGGCCGCTTCCTTATCGACATCGAACGCCCATCTGCCGTGACATACGCGGGCTCCGTCGTCGAGGTCGATGCCGAGCACTTGTGCCATCGCGAAGCCTGTCATGCCGCCCGGTACCGCCGAGGGCTCCTCGGCGCCGAGGAAAATGCCGCCTTCCGATACCCATTTCTGCAGCAGGGCAACGAGCTCAGCGTCCTTCCACGCGTCTCCGCCGCTCCATGCGGTTCCCGCCTTTCCGGCGTTAATGACAACATCAACGTCACTTAAGGCACCGGCCTTTACGTCCTCAAAGCTTACAAAACGCACGTCGACGGGCAGTCCCGAGAGCGCCTCGTTGATATGTATCAGCGTATGCATGTATGTCTCGTGGAAATGTCCCGAAAGAGTCCAGCTCCTGAGCGACCCCCAACTGTGCAGCACCGCGATCTTCAGCGGCAGCGTATATACTCCGCCGTCCTCATGCATGGCCTTGATCTCGCGGAACTCGTCCATGATGTCAGCGATAGTCTCGACGAAATCGGGATAGCCTTCGGTCAGATGCAGATATCCGCCGAGTCCGAGTCTGTCGACCGGCTGGCGCAGCAGCGCGCGTCTTACGCTGATCCAGTATTTCTTCGCGTCGAGCGCGGGGTCTCCTCCGGGTGAAAAAGTCGGTGCTCCGCCGAGTCCCACAGGGAACAGGTACGGATGGAGTCTCAGCTCATGGGTCGCCACTTTCGCGCCCGCGCAGAGCCTTACCTCAAAGCCCGAGAATACGCATTTGATCAGGCCGTCAAAGCCGAAGCTTTCGAACAGATCGCTGTAAGGCTCGACGCCGATCCAGCTGTCATCATAGAAAACATAAGCCTTTTTGCCGTATTTATGGGCGATCGCAACCAGCTCTCTGCCGTAGTCCGCAACAAATTTATTGGTAAAGCGCATGTAATCGAGCTGTCTCTTTGTCGGAGGCATATGTGTCACATGAAGCTTGCCCTTGTTGATGAAATCCTCCGAGGTCAGCGCATAGCCGTATTCCTTCTCAAAATCATGAAGCGCCTCGGGGCTTACGGTGAAATCGTACGAGCCCCAGTCAGAGAAACGGTTCCTGTTGCGGGCATCGCTTCCCCAGATCCATACGAAGTTGTAAAACATCGAGGTAAATCTGACAACCGTCGTATCGGGATGCGCCTCGCACCAGTCCGTGAACCACTTCGTCATGTATTCCCGGCACTCCTCTGTGCGCGGATCGATCGGCATCAGATGCTCCTTGTTCCAGTTATTGGTCACATGGTTGTACATGGAGATCTCTTCCCAGATACGGTACGCGAGGAAATTGACCGTATATGTGTGGAAAGGCACCGTATTCTTTACCGTCACGCTGCCGGAAGCCTTATCGTAAACCCAGCTTCCGCGCTCTGCCTCCTTATCGGCGGTACGGTCGAAAACCTGCCAGTAATCCATCGAAGCCGGCGAATCGTTGATCCTGAACTGCTCCGCAAAAAATCCCTCGAGCAGGTTAATCGTCAGTTCGGTGCCTTCGGCGGTCACCGGATCCGACATAAGAAAGCTCTGCTGGAGCTTGTCGGGATGCTTTTTCGCCCATTCGTTGTGGTCGCGGATGATGCAGATCGTCGAATAGATCCCGTATCCCGCCTTTGTGATCTCATCCGAAAGGACGGTTCCGTCACTGTCTCTTATAACATCGGCGCCCCATTTCTTCGCGAGCTTCAGTGTGAGCTCCTCATAGCCTGCCTCTCCCGGCAGGGTAAATGATCCGGTTGTTTCCCGCATTTCTTTTTTCTCCTGTCCTATATTCAGCATATTTTCAGACCGTTACCTGTCCGCAGATATACGCGGCCTGTTTTCTCGTCAGTACTTCACCGGCAGCCAGCCCGCATGTATCGAGGCTTTCTATTACCCTGCCCGCGGGTCTGCGGCTCAAGTACCCGAGTCTTAATATCTCGGTAAACTCGGCAAGTGTTGCCGGTCTGTCCGGATAGATGCGCCTTTCGGCGTCGTTTAACATTGATGCCGGGATTATCCCGTTCTGCCATGCGCACTGTATACTGCCCGCATATACCTCATGCCCGACGACATCAACGAACATATCGTTATATACGTTCGTGGGGAAGAATTTCACGGTCGCAATCACCATTTCAAAGGCTTCTGCGCGTGTGAGAATGTCGTCCGGGCGGTCGATACTTATCTGCCTTTTGGCGGTCTCGCCGGTTTTTTCGGTCCCGGTGCCTTCGCATGCGGCATCGCGCTCATCGCTCCCAACTACCTGAAGCGTGATCACCGGCGGTTCTGTGGGCGGTATCCAGTCAGACACAAAGTCCTCCGCCCTGCTGCCTTCCGTCCCGGAGGCAGTGGTCCCGCGCACAAGTCCGAGCTCACACATCCTCGAATAAACAAAGCCTGCGTACATGTACGCCCCATAATCGTTCGTATGCGTGTAATCCGAAGGGAAATACCATCTCCGCGCCGCCTCGCGTCCGTTCTTCACTACAAAATCCATGCTGTAGGCATGAAGATCGATGTAAGGAACATTCTCTTTTTCCGCGATGATACGGCATGCCTCTGCATATTCCTCAAGGAGATCGTTATAGCTGCCGTCGCCCTTCCAGGTATTGCGCGCAAGGGGCGAGACGATCACGGGTGTCGCTCCCCTGCTCTTTATCTCATCGATATATCTCTTAAGGTTCTGTGTATACCCCTCAAAAGCCTTCAGATGCTCAAGCTTCTGGTCGTTGTGCGCAAACTGGAACAGGCAGAGATCGCCCGCCTTTATCCTGTCAAATAATATTGCGTAATGACCCTCGCCGCGCATGCTCTCGGTCGTAAGGCCCGAATGTGCGTGATTCGAAACGGCCATTCCCGTCCCGACAAAATACTGCAGCATCTGTCCCCAGCCGCTGTAGCTCCATGCGGGATCGTAAGGATAGACCGCGCTCTGGTCCGTCAGGGTCGAATCGCCCGCGATATAGATGCAGGGGATCCCCGACTTTTTTATCTCAATGCTCTTTAAGACAAGACCTCTGCCCACCAGCGCGACATCGATCGCGCGGCTTTCAAAGACCTCCGCCTTTCCTCGCGGTTTGAACGGAACAACATTGGCGGGATAAACTCCCGCAAATGCGCTGCCCTTCTTAAAATGCCGCTTCAACACGAGTCTGCGTCTTCCGATGAACAGTAGTCCGTCGGTGTCCTCTTCCGCACTGATAACAACCTTTACCAGATAATTGCCTTCTTCGGGAACATTTGCCTTAAACAGTACGGGAACCGACCCGTCACCCTCATAAACGCTCTTTACGCCCAGCGTCGTATCCGCAAGCTTTATGATACGCGCGGTGCCGGCATTGTCGTTTTTCAGGAAACCGCTGTTAAGCTCCGGTATCCTTAAAAACTCATTTCCGTCCGCATTTTCATCCGTAACGAAGCCGAAGGCCAATTCCCCGCCGCTTCCGCCGTCTCCGGGGTCCCCGTAAAGAGTCCCCGAAGTGACGGCTTTTTTGCCAAATTCAAACTTTAAAGGATCCATATCAGAGAGCACCGTCGTTTCTGTGGTTTGCCGTATCGAGCAGTCCCGCGAAGAACGCGAGCGCCATGCCCTGGCCCCAGCCCTGGATCCACTTTTTGCTGATGCCCATGTATCCGGCGCGGTCCTTCATTACCGCAGTTCCGCCGGAAACGTTCATTACGCGGCCGTCCTCGGCAACATTTGCGAGCAGGCCTTTTATCGATTTATTGATGTAAGGAGTATGAAGGGGATTGCCCTTTGCGAGCATGGCCGCCGCGATACCCGCGGATGCCGAGATCTCCTCGTAGCTCTCCTCATCGTCAAGGATCGTTCTCCAGAGTCCGTTCTCCGTCTGGCACATCTTGAGCGCTGAGAGCTGCTCGTTTAAGGAGCCCACGATCTCGAGGAACTGAGGGTAGAGATAAGCCTCGGGAAGGATATGTCCAACCTGGCTCATCGTAAATGCTGCCCAGCAGTTTGCCCTGCCCCAGTAGAAGCCGGACATATGGTCCTTTGTGATGTTGTTGTAGCCGTGATACCAGAGTCCCGTGTTCTCGTTCTGGAGATACTGGATATGCCAGTAGTACTGGTTGAGCGCATCTGCAATGAGCGCGTCATCCTTTTCCTTTACGCCGACTCTCAGCATCAGGAACGCGGCCATAAACAGTGTATCCGCCCAGCACTGCTCGGGGAAATCATTGTTTGCCGAAACGGTGTGCTGGAGCACATTGTCGGCAAAACGGAGCGCGTAGTTGCGCAGATAATCTATCTTGCTCATCAGGATATCGTGATAGCGCTCGTCGCCCGTAGCCTCATACAGCGTGATAAGGCAGTGTCCCATCGCGCAGGTATTTACGGTCCATACCGAAGGAAGACCGAGCTCGATGTAAAAATCGATCCTGTCCTTCATAAGCTTGAGATACTTTTCGTTTTTGGTAACTTCATATGCCTTGCTGATGCCGTAGTAAGCAACTCCGCAGGGCCAGTCCCAGGTCAGGTCCATACGCATCGTACGCTCCACGATCCTGTCGACGGTTTCTTCTATCTGTTTGCGGTCAAAATCAAATCCGGCCATATCTGTCTCTCCTTTATTTCTCGTATAAGAACTTCTCGGGAAGCGTTACGTTAAAGTCGCGCGCGAGGTCCCTGAAATTCTGTACGGTGATGGTCTGCAGCTTATCGGGGCGCATCGAGAGCACCTTGACCAAAATCTCTGCAGACTTCTCCGCGGTGTGCATCAGGCCGAAGGTAATGTCAAAATTCTCTCCCGCGGCGAACATGCCGTGATGTGCCCATACCGCCAGGTCGTACTTCTTCATGAGTTCGCTCGTGGCTACCGCGATGTCGCGTCCGCCGGGAACCATCCACGGCACAACTCCGACTCCGTCGGGGAATACAACGGGGCACTCCGTGGCCATCTCCCAGAGCTCTCTGGTAAATACGGCGTCATCGAGCGGAAGCACAAAGGTCAGCGCGATGATATTGGTCGTATGCGCATGGTAGATAACACGGTACTTGGGGTCGATCAGGAACTTGACCTCATGGTTCATCAGATGGCTCGGGAGCTCTGATGTGGGACGTCCGCCGTTTACGAGTCCCCAGACGATGCGGTAGTTCTCACCCGCAGCATCGAGCTCGATCACGCACATCGAATCCGCGGGATCGATTACGCAGTTCCTGAAGAACTTGCCCGAACCGGTAACGAGGAAATATTCCCCGCCGAGTTTCGGGACCTTAGTTCCGATCGGCGTCCAGCTCTTCGGCTCGAAATTCTCCTTTACGCTCTCGACCTCTTCGGGACGGATGCGGTATGAGAGATTTCCTCCGTTTCTTTCGTGCCAGCCCTGTTCCCAGCCGTCGTTGGCCATTCTGATAAAGCCTTTTACAAATTCAGCATCAAGTATTTTCATCTTATCTTTGCCTTTCCCTCCAAAGCCTCAGCGCTTTGAGAGCACGTCTTTTTCGTATTTTTCGATCTCATCGTAGAATCCGAAGTCATCCACAACGCCTTCACGTCTTAAGTACTCGTTCCAGATCTCGCCCAGAGGCAGGAGCTTAACGGCCTCCTGGAGCACCATCTTTCTGCCGAGCTCGTTGGAATCCTGCAATCTCTTCAGTTCCGCATGAGGCATGCAAAGAGCCTCGAGGAGCGCCTTCTGCCAGCTCCTGTAGCCGGTGGCCAGCGCGGAGATCCTGTTGATCGACGCGTCGAAATAATCGAGCGCCATATGGATCTTGCCGATGCCGCCGCAGCGAACGATCTCCTTTGCCATTTCGCGGGTCTCGTCGTCAAAGAGCACAACATGGTCGGAATCCCAGCGGATCGGTCTGGTGATATGCAGCGCGAACTCGGGATAGAAGCACATGAGCGCGGGGATCTTGTCCGAAACCACCTCTGTAGGATGGTAATGTCCGTTGTCCATCAGAGGCATAACGCCCTCATGGGTAGCAGCGAAGCTCAGTGTAAATTCCGCAGAGCCTGCGGTATACGCCTCAACGCCGATGCCGAATACCTTCGACTCAACGCAGGGCTTAACAAGATCGCGGTCGTAAGGCACCGAAAGGATCTGCTCGATCGAATCCTTGTATCTGAGCCTCGGGCCGAGCCTGTCGGCGGGAATGTCCTTGTAGCCATCGCCGATCCAGATGTTCATGACGCAGGGAATGCCGGTCTCCTTCGCGAAATATTCCGAAATGCGCAGGCATGCCTGTCCGTGGCGGATCCAGAACTGTCTGGTCTCCTCGTCGGGACTGGTGAGCGTCAGGCCGTCCTTGACGCGGGGACTCGAGAAAAATGTAGGGTTGAAATCGAGTCCGGCGTGATGCTTCTTGGCCAGCTCGACCCATTTCTTAAAATGCTTGGGCTCCAGCGCGTCGCGGTCAACCCATTCTCCCTTTTCGAAGATCGCGTAGCTTGCGTGAACGTTGATCTTCTTGGTGCCGGGTGTCAGCTCAAAGACCTTCTCGTAGTCGGCGAACAGCTGCTCGGGGGTCATTGCCTTTCCGGGGTAGTTGCCCGTGGTCTGGATGCCGCCCGTTAAGGGGCCGTCCTGGTCAAATCCCTTAACATCGTCCAGCTGCCAGCAGTGAAGTGCCACCGGGATGTCTTTCAGCTTCGCGATCGCCGCGTCGGTATCGATACCCAGCTTTGCGTATTTTTCTTTTGCTTCCGAATAACTCATATTGCCCTCCTCATATATGTTCTCTTTTTTGAAACGTGTTTATGCATGCGCCGTCTTACGGACGGTATTCCCTTACCGCAAACGAATCGAATACAAGCTGCCTGCCTGCTTTAAGGTCGGATACTGCGCCGTCCGCCATCATCTGCACGAGCAGGTTCCCGATCGCCGTAGCCTCCGAAGGTCCCGCGTAAACGGTCCTGCCGCATGCTTTTGCTGTGATCCTGTTCAGATAGTCCGCGTTCGAGCCGCCGCCGATCACATTGACCGCCGCGTAACGCTTTCCCGTGATCTCCTCGAT
The DNA here is from genome assembly GCA_016288005.1 of Lachnospiraceae bacterium. GTDB lineage: Bacteria > Bacillota > Clostridia > Lachnospirales > Lachnospiraceae > RUG11977. Next base: position 26,779 of record JAEEXY010000009.1, on the reverse strand, counting down.
CTCCGAAAGCGTATCCGCATAGCAGCGCGCGAGGCTGTTATATATGACGGCCGCCACTTCGGCGGGAGTTTCGGGTACCTGCTGCCCGCTCTCTCGGCATGCGGCCCTCACCTCTTCGCTCATGCTCGCGGGGCTTAAGAATCTGCCGTCGTTCGCGGGAATTATCGACGCTATGTCCGCCTTCGAAGCCGCCTCGCAGAGCTCACCGTAGCTCATATCGGGCGTGAGCTCCTGCTTTGCCGACTGTATCATCCACAGGCCCATGATATTCTTCAGGTATCTGAAGCGGTGATCGTATCCGCCCTCATTGGTGAGATTGCGCTTTCTGCTCTTGGCGGAAGTATCAGCCGCCTTCAGCTCACAGCCCATCAGCGACCAGGTTCCGGAGCTGATATAGAGCGCTTCATCGCTCTGTGTCGGTACCGCGGCCACCGCGGATCCCGTATCGTGCGTGGCAGGGAGCACCACGGTGCAGTCGTAGCCGATCTCGTCGCGTACATCGGCTTTGAGCGGTCCGAGTATCGTGCCCGGTTCCGCGATCTTTGTAAATATCTTTTTCGGGAGACCGAGCCTCTCTATAAGCTCAAAATCCCAGTCATAGGTCTTCGGATCGAGCAGCTGCGTGGTCGACGCGTTCGTGTACTCGGTCATCCTCTTTCCCGTGAGCAGAAAATTGAAATAATCGGGCATCAGCAGCATGGCCGACGCTTTCCGAAGCGACTCCGGATCCGCCTTTTGGGCCGCGCACAGCTGGTAGATCGTGTTGAACGGCTGCTTCTGTATGCCGGTCCTCGCGTAGAGCTCCTCTTCGGGAATGACCTTATAGACCTCCGCGTCAATGCCCTCGGTCCTGCCGTCGCGATAGCCGAATACAGGACTCACGCGCTCTCCCGCGTCGTCGATCAGCGCGTAATCCACGCCCCATGTGTCGATGCCGATGCTGACCGGTATCTTACCGATCTCGGCGCATTTTTTCATGCCTGCCTTAATATGACCGAAGAGCGCGTCCGCGTCCCAGTATTTATGCCCGTCCTTCTCGGTCATTCCGTTGGGAAATCTGTAGATCTCCTCGGTCTTCATCTTACCGTTTTCGAGCGATCCGAGTATGTGCCTGCCGCTCGAAGCGCCGATATCAACCGCCAGATAGTATTTCATATGTCCATGCTCCGTTCGTTAGTGTTTTATGATTCCGTGATCTGATCGAGGAACTCCATCAGCATGATCGCGTTCAGTCCGAACTGCGCCGCATGGTTTGTGGATATCCACGCGATCTCCTTAAGTTCAGCGTTGTTGCCGGCGTCGGGCACAACAACGGGCTCGTAGCCGTTCGGAGAGTATTCGCCGTACTGCGCGTCGGTCAGCGTCTTTATCGCCCTGCGCGCGAGTACACTATCATTCAGCTTTGCGGCGCCGTAAGCTCCGATGCCTGTCGCGAACATCGGCAGCGTAAACTGCCTGTCGCCGATCAGTCCGTTCGATTCCTTCTGTTTTTCGTCGTCCGGCAGGAAATAGAATCTGCCGTATTCGGCGAGCATATCCTTCCATTCGTCGTCACCGAGCAGATCGGCCATTTCCAGCCATACCGAAGGCGCGCCCATGCATATCTGCAGATGCGTGCCGCCGGTCGTTCGCTCGCCTATGTAATGCAGATGGAGCGTATTGGGATTGAACTCAAAATCCGGTCCCGAAACGAGTTTCAGCGGCGCGTCCTTGATGTCCTGCGAGCCGACGAGTATCTTGTCACGGTACTTAGTGTTTCCCGTGCGCTCCCACTCTGTCATCCAGTTCGAGCAGAGCGATGACCAGTCGGGGCCTGTCCTCGCGTGCGATGGCTCGACCATCTTATCCTTCGGATAGAAATCCCCGAGAGGATCGCGGTTTAAGAACGTCGCCTCATTGTCCTTTAATTCGTCGAATATATCCTCCAGCCGTCTGTCGCCTGTGAGGTAGTAGTAAAATCTGTGATGGCCCGCCATGGCGATCCTGGCTTCCTTGCAGGGGCAGCCCCAGTGGATCACATTGTGGCGCGATCCCATACCCTTATACTTTCCGATATGGTAAACATCTACCTCGGAGGTATGGCGCGAGAGCTTTTCCGCGAGCCTGAACACGTCCGCGCGTCCCGTGCGCATGAAGTAGTACCACAGCCATAATGTGGGCACGAGCTCGGTGTTGTCCCATGCGTATCCGCCCACATCATATCTCCAGACATGACGATCGTGATCATAGGTATGCATGAAATCGCCGTAATTGAACATGCCGTACCATCTGCGCTGCTCAACTTCGTTTTTATAAAATTCAAAGGATGTCTCGAGGTCCTTTTCGAGCTTACGCTCCAGTCCGGTGCCGTTCTTTACGAGCGACCAGTAGCCGAAAGCCCTCAGTTCATGATAATACTCCGGATCTCCGACGTACAGTGTCGCGGTATCGATATCCGAGGCAAATGTGAGCAGATCGTCGTCGCTCACGCAAAGCGCATCGGTAAACTTAAGCGAAAACTCATTCGTGCAGGCGATGCCGTAAGGGTCCGCGCCCTTGTAGTCATAGCCCTCGTAGCAGACCTGATTGTAGCCTCTGTCGGCATAGTGCCTGAAATCAAAAGCTCCGGCCGAAGGTGACCACAGATGCACGCTCATGCGCACGGTATCCGAGGTCAGTCCCGATACCGTATATCCCGAAGGGTATTTCTCCCAGAAATCACGTATCGCGGCCATGACTCCGCCCGCTTCGCTGCCGACGAAAGCCGCGCCCTTCGCCCGGTTTCCGTGCAGGCTGTCGATATAGCAGAGATGCTCCCCTGCGAGCTTTTTCCTGATCAGGAAATGGCTGTCGCTGTCCTGGCACAGATCGTATTCGTCCCAGAAAGGGATGTCCTTCATGATCTGATCAACTGCTTCGAGGTCTCTGCCCTCGGGCCGCAGCAGCTCGCCGCGCATCTGCGCCGCATGGAGCCCCGCGGGGACTCTCGGCCTCCAGCTGATCATGGTCATCGACGACTCATGAAATACGCCGTGATCCGGCGTAAATTTGATATGTCTGTTGTAAGGCGCACCGGCCGCGGTGATCTCAAAGGATACCGAAAGTCCTTTCAGATAATCCTTATCCGGCTCGCCGTCATAGATAAAAGTATGGGTAAAGTCAAGCCTCTCAGAGCCCGCGCAGATCTTCATCCTGATGATGAAGCGCAGTCTCTCCGTTCCGTGTCTGTCAACATGGGTGCCCGTGAACTTAACCGCGCACATGAGACTGCCCTGTTCTTCGATCCCGACCGAATCAACGCGTCCCGAAAACTCTCTTACGATCTCGGCACGGTTTCCGTCTATCACGGCGGGTCCCGAAAGGAGCAGCTCGGGCCTGAAGCTCTTTGCGACAAGCCTGCTGCCTGCCTCGATCTTCGATATGAGCTGTGCGCCCGGTCCCGGGATACAAACCGTAAAGCAGCCGTTGTCGACCGCGTAACCCTCTCCGTCGCGCTTAACGCTGACTGTCCTGCCCGCGGCTTTTGCGCCGTCTCCGGGCAGCACCTCGATATTGTCCGAGAGCGCGTCGGCATCAGCCGTATGCGCGCTCCATTTTACCGACCCGTCGGGCCAGTAAGCGGTCACTCTCGACTGCAGGGGCACTTTCGTTCCGTCCTCGTTCGCGCAGACGTAGTCCGACGAAGGCTTAACCTCGCCCTGCTTCCACATGCACCCGAAGGTTGTATATCCGGTTCTTCCTGTAAGTCTGTGTAATCTCATATATTTCCGTTCCGCATCCGCGTCCCTTAAAATTCCTGCGGATACCAATAATTATCGTTGATGATCTGCCGGTCAGATGTCGATCTCGATATGACGTCTCGCGGCTTCCTGCCTCCAGAATGGCTCATTGCTGCGGCGTACGGGCGGGGTTGTCTTCCCGTCTGTGCCTCCGTGGCCTTCCGGATCGTGTATGCCGTCCGGGCCGCCGCTCTTCGCTTCATCATACTCGATCCCGAGTGACGCCGCCGTTATCGCGAGCGGCTCTGTCGCGCGCCTGCTGTAAAAACCGTCCGGTCCCTCGTACCATCTGACCGCCTCGCCCATCGAGTAGGTCGAATAAACGGTAAATTCCAGCGTATCGGTCACGGCATCGATCGTATCCGACCACTGCGTTTCAAAACCGTTCTTCCATTCGCCTCTGATCTCACACATGCCGGCCCTGATCCCGTACTCACGTATAACGCCCGGAAAATCTCTGTCGGACTGTATCGGGAGCATATACAGCCTGTGCACCGCAACGGGCCTTTTAAGCCTGATCGCAAAGCATACCGGCAGGCTCTCCGGCTTATATCTGAACGGGATGTTCGGATTGATATCGATAAGATCGATGAAGTTCCCTGAAGCGGTCCCATCCGCAGGCTCCACGGACGCTATGATGTCCGCGCCCTTAAACAGCGGTCTGATATGGGCGGTCACATCCTCCCAGTCCAGCTCCTGCGCCGGGTCAAACGCCTCCGACGCCGCGTACGCAAACAATGCCTTGCGCAGTGTATAGGCTTCGGGACGGCTCTCAAAAGTGCCCGACAGTTCGGCCGAGCAGAAAAGCAGCTTCCCGGAAAATACCCTGCCTTCGAATATCAGCGAGAGAGGGAAATTCCTGTTCCAGTCATCGACCGGTCTTACGATCGATGCGTATTTCGCGGGGAAATGCAGTCCTCTCGCGGTATCGAGAATGTTTTCCCATTCCCATCCGCCCGACTTTGAAGTCGGGAAATATTTAAACAGCGGGCAGTCCGTATCGATCACGAGTCCGAGAGGTCTCGACCACGAGGGGCCCATCTGCGCGTTCCAGAATACGTTCCTCAGCGTTATCGGCGGGCACTCGAAATCCATGTCGGACATATACGGCATGAAAATGACCGTGCGGCCTTCTTGCAGAAGCTTTTTGGCCTCCTCTGCCGTCCGCGCCGTTATCGGCTCACCCTGCGGGATATTCCCGCCTGTATCGGATGTCCCGGATCCGGCTGCGCCGCATTCTTCGCCGTCTGTATCTGCGTCAGATCTGCCGTCCTGTGTATCCGCAAATACCGTGATCCTCCAGCTGTTGGCCGCTATCCTGCTGCCGTCCCGGGCGATAAGCTCCGCCTCGAGCACCAGGCTGCGGCTCTCCGTAATATCCGCAAGATCCGCTTCGATATCGCCGACGTAAGTATTTTCACCGGCTCTTATCACAGGGCAGGCAGCAGTTCCGTATGTGTGCCGCTCTATATCGGCCGCTGTTCCGGCAGCTCCCGCTGCACTATAGGTACCCGCGCCGTCGTACCCGGTTCCGGGTACAAGCCTCCATGTAAGCTCCGCTCCCGCGATATCGGCACCGGAGAAATTACATATCTCTGTGCGGGCAGAGAGCCTGTCCGTATTTTTATAATTGTAGCCCGCGATCCTCGCGAGGATCACGACCTCATCGTTAAACTGCCTGAACTCGTCCGGGCTCACATAGCCCTTGCTCTCAAAGAAAGGATCGAGCACTCCGACCACAGCCGTGCCCTGCCCGGTATAATCATGCAGATCGAGGTATTCATACCCCGTGATCTCGGGGGTCCTGAAATTTGCCTCGAACTCCTCTTTAAGCAGGCGCACCTGATTGCGCCCCGAGCAATACGTAAATTCACCGTTAAGCCCGAGCACACCGTTTTTGCGGGCGCACTCCCTGAATATCTCATAGTTGCCGCCGCGTACCGGACCCGTGAACTTATCCGCGGCCGAGAGGTCCGGATATGAGCACCACTGCCCCATCTCATGCGAGATCACCGGCAGCCTGCAGCCCGCAAGCGACGGAGAATAGTCTTTTCCCCTCCAGCCCCGGCTGTTCCTGATCATGCCGCCCGGTATCGGTCCGTACGCCGATCTGTGAAAATACACATAATCGGTCCCGGTGATGTCGGCGGGTGCCTGATCGTAATACCAGCCCGACTGCGCCGTAAATATCCTGCGCCCGGCGTACCCGAGCGAATCGTTTATCCCGTGCGCGTCACTCACCCATTTTTTCAGCGGCTCGTACCAGTTCCCCGAGGGCTCGTTCGTGGGCGAGAGCATCACAAATGAAGGATGGTGCCCGAATGCCTCGAGTATTTTGCGGGTCTCGCGAAGCAGTATCGAATACATCTCTTCCCCGGCAGGGGAGAATGCGTTCCACATACCGCATTCTATCTGCAGGAACAGCCCCGCTTCGTCCGCCGCGGCAAAAGCCGCTTCGGGAGGGCAGAATGAGTGGAAACGAATAAAATTAAAGCCCCACTCCTTTATGACCGCAAATATATGATCCCAGTAACCACGCTCATAAGGGGGATACACCGTCGCGGGGAATCCCCCTCCGAAGTGCGTCCCCCTCATGTACTGCGCTTTACCGTCTATAGTTATGTTTCTGCCGCATACTTTGACACTGCGTGCATGCGCTGCGGCATACGCTCTGCGTGCGGCGCACTCCGCCTGCCGTTCGTCCGCGCCGATGAGCGCGATCCTGCCCGCCATGCCGTTCCAGCATGCATTAAGAGCATCCGAAATGCCGTGCGAATCCGGCCTGTACGGATGCAGCATCGAATTATCGATGATAAGTTTTATTTCATGGCGACCCGCGCTCAGATAAAAAGGTCCTATGCAAAAAGGCGCGCAGAGGCTTTCGTCACTGCCCTTTTCCTCACCGTCCGCAAAAAGAGTCAGACGCCATTTGGATATCTCGGCAAAGAAATAATACTCCCCTTCGCGCTCTGTCTCAAAGCTGCGTGAATACTGCGCCTTCCCCGCGTAAAGAGTGCGTGTCTGCGCAAGAAAGGGCGCATGGAGATCCTCCGTATCGCCGCTTTTGTATTCTTCTCTTTCGTACCAGAAAGGATTGTGAAGGCCGCTGATCCATTCGGTGTCCCGTGATGCGGGGTCGCCGAGTCCGGCACCGTTTAGGGTGCCCGGAAGCGTGATCGTACTCTCGATCCCGTTGTTTGTCCGGACCGTCCAGGTTCCGGAAAGATCAACTGCCATGCCCTGTATGCCGTCCTTCCCTGATCAGTTCAGTTTTCTGTATTTGCCGGGGGTCAGACCCGTAGCTTTACTGAAAAACCTGATAAAATTCTGTGCATTGGCATAACCGAGTGTCGCAGCTATATCCTGTACCGAAAGCTGCTTTTCGAGGAGCAGCCTCTTTGCTTCGTCGATCTTGCGCTTCTCGGCGTATTCGGTGAAGCCCTTGCCGCGTTCCTTTTTGAGCACCTTCCAGATGTAGTTCTGCTTGAGTCCGAGCCTGTCCGCGCATTCCGACAGCAGTATGTTGCCGTGCGTCTCGTCGATCAGATCGTCGATCATCTTGATGATCTGGTGGGATCTGTCCTCCATGCGCTCGTTCACGCATTTGATCAGCGGATCGATGAAGAACTGCTTGATATACACTCGTATCCGGCGCGGCTCCAGCTCCGAGATCAGCTCCCTGTAATGGAAACGCATGCCCGAAGGGAATATCTCCTCCAGCCTGATATCCGACTCGACCGCGGACATAACTACCTTGTCCACGTAGCGCAGGATATAGTACAGCGCCTCGTCCGTCGTCTTTTTCGTGAGGAGGAACTCCGCAAATCTGTCCGTGCACTTGTATGCCTTTTGCTTGTCTGCCTCTTTGAGCGCCTGATAGAGATCGTTCTCGTAGTGCGGATCGTATCCGTCGGGATGGGTCTGCCCGTCCCAGAACATCTTGTCCACGTAAAAACGCAGGCTGTTGGAGGTATCGACTCCGTTCTCGATGACCTGCTGCTCGATCTCGTGATAGTCCTGCCGGACATTCTCGTTGTACATCATTGCCATGGCGCTCTCTCTGTAGGCAAGACGTATCTTTTTATGCTCGCTGTGAATACCGCTGACTCCCATGATGATATAGAGTCCGGTCTTTTCGCTGCAGTATTTCTGCATCCCCTCGTAATAGGACTCGACCTTTTTGAGGAGAGCCTCCTCATCATTGTCTCCGATCAGCGAGAAAATGGTGCAGGAGTTATATACCGGAGGCATCCAGAGCAGACCTTTGAGCTCCTCCGGCATATCCTCGATCAGCTGAAGGCTTATCGCGTCTTCGTCGATCGCGGTCTGAATATGTGAATTGTACCTTACGTCTATAACCGATACGGCCGTCATGAAATACTCGTATTTCGGCAGGTTCAGGGTCTTGAAATAATCGTCCCACTCATCCTCCGAACGGATACCGTCGTTTAACAGATGCAGCTCGAACATCTGCTGAATGCTGTTCTGCTGCCGCGTGATCGTATCCTTGAGTATGCCGGGATCCTCGGAAAAATTCCCGAAGCTGCTGCTCAGACGGGCATATTCCTCCTTTTCGGGCGAACCGTCCTCCAGCTGTTCGACCTTTTTCGATATCCGACGCAGTATGAACAGCGCCAGGGAAACGAGTCTGTTCTTCCTGCGCGCTGTTCCGGTACTCTTTTTATCGTTAATATCGCCATTGCTCATGTGCCGCACCAACCTTTGCCATGAATAATACTGTCACAGCATAGTATAGCACAGAACTCATGAACAGACATCTTTATTTTTCGATACCGAGCTCGGGCAGGACGTCTCTGAAATCCATGTCCGAAGCATAGTAGAACGAGGTGTAGCAGGGCTGGTTGTAAACATTGTTCTGCCATGCGACTCCGCAGCGGTACATCGTGTCATGGAGCAGCGTAAAGAGCTTGTGCTTCGTGATCTGTGTATTGATGTAGATCCTTACCGCAGAGCTGTCTTCGGTGCGCAAAACGAGGTTTTCCCTGAAATCGCCGATGATATCGGCAACAAGGCAGGGATTGCCCTTTGTTCCGTTGTTGGTCGCGCAGCCCTCGGGCGCGAGCATCACTCCGTGTGTATTGTCACCTATCACGCCGATATGATGTCCGCCGACATAATCCACGCCGTCGATCACCTGCGTCGAAAGGTCCGCCGCCCATTTTATATTCGCATTGGTTCCGAGAACGGGAGCGTCAATGAAGTTGCCCTTGCAGTCACGGATCTTGCCGACCCATACCTGGAGTCCCCTGACACCGGGGCACACATCTCCTATCATGCATCTGCCGAGGTCTCTGGCCGCTCTCTCACCGAAGAATACCTCTCCGGTCTCGGCGTCTCTTAACGCATATCCGTAAGGCACCGAATCAGCGCCCTCGAATACGTTGAATATCTCGAAGCCGGGCCTGTCGGGATTGATCCTCGCCACATGCATCGAATCGCCGTGGCCGAGCTTTACCATCCTGCCGTCGGGCATTTTGTCCTTCGAGGAATAGAGCACGCTTCCGTCGTTGTCGATCGCGCACGCGCCGTAAATGATCTCATGGCAGCCGTCACCGTCGATATCTGCCACGGAGAGGCTGTGATCGCCCTGACCCGTGATGCAGCCGTAAACGGGATCGGTGCCGTCTGGCGAGCAGTGATGCCCGAACGGGTTGTCCATGGGAACATAGCCCGAATCCACGCGGAAATACTCCTCATGCCTGCTGTTCCTGAAACGGTAGGTCGTGATCGTGGTCCTGGTATAATACCCCCTGCAGATGATCAGGAACGGGTTCTCGCCGTCCAGATATCCTACGGCCGACTGGAACCTGTCGACTCTGTTGCAGGGCTCTATCCTGCGCCATGCGTAATCGCCCCAGCGCAGACCGTCATCGTCGCGGAGCACGGGGAATTCTATGGTCTCGAGTTCCCTGCCGTCACCCGCGAACATCGTAAGATACTCGGGACCTTCGTAGATGAAGCCCTCGAACTCTCTGAGCTTGTTCCTGGGGTCCTTGGCGGGCGCGTATTCGTCAAAATAGAAATCGGCCAGAGCGCTCGCGTCCTTCCTGGAGAGAGGATACTCGTAGCGCTGCGGTATATCCCAGCATTTTTCCAGCGTATCGGGCCACTGTCCGCTCTTTACCTCAGGCTGTTCGCGCCAGTTCATGAAGCGGTTGACCGTATATTCGCAGAAATTGGCCGAGGTGCAGACATAATTGTCCTCGTGGGTTATGCCGGCCTTGATATCGGCGTCGGGCAGTGTGATGAATCTCTCGGAAACAACTCTTCCGTCCTCGCCGAACACGGTCATTTTCGTGCCCGGAGCCGTCTTTACGGACATTTCTGCTTTTCCGTCGCCGTCAAAATCATATACGATGAACTGCGTATAATGCGCGCCGGCACGGATGTTGCGTCCCATGTCGAGACGCCAGATAAGACGTCCGTCCATTTTGTAGCAGTCGATATAGCAGTTTCCCGTATAGCCTCTGTGCGAAACGTCATGGGAGTTCGAAGGATCCCATTTGAGGAAGAACTCGAGGTCTCCGTCTCCGTCGATGTCGCCGACGCTCATGTCGTTCGCTGAATATGTATATTCCTCGCCCGCCGGAGTTACTCCGCCTTCGGGCTTTTTAAGAGGTATCTCGATATAGTTTTTGCCGCCTTTGATCACCGAAACCGGAGCGCATTTCGCGCCTTCGCATCCGTCGGATACGGGCGCCACACTGTAGGTGTCGCCTTCTTTTCCGTCACGGTCCAGCCAGTTGGTCGAATCTGTGACAAATGCGATCTTTTCGCCGTTGCGATATACCGAATAATCGGTTCCTCTCATGCCCGATGCGTCGGCCGATTTAACCTCGTCCTTAAACATCCTCCATGCCAGAAATATACCCTCGCCGGTCCCTGCCGCAACCAGTCCCCTGTTCAGTTTTTCAAGCCGCGGGTTAAGTTTATATGTTATCCCGGAAGCAAGCTTTTCGCTTCTTTCGAGCATTTTTCCGTCTTTATATGCTTCCGCGTAAAACCAGTGCGGAATATGAGTGGATTTGAGTAATGTGAATTCGGTGTCTTTCCCCGAATATCTTTTCTGATAAACCATCGAAGGGCTGTCCGAATCTGCCCAGAACAGGGCGTATCCGTCCGCGTCCTTCACACTGTCCCACCCGACAGTCACATATTTTTTATCAATGCTTTTGATCTTTATTTTCATACAGATCCACGCTGTCCCCGTTTTTTTAAAGAAGGCAGCATACAAGCGACGTATGCTGCCTGTAAATAGTCATAGAAAAACTATGCGTTTCGTTTTAAAACATTATTTGAACTGCTGGTAAAGCGCGTTCATTTCCGCGGTAACCTTGTCTCCGCCGGAGGTCTTCCATGTAGCGATAGCCTCAAGAAGAGCGGACTCATCGATCTGGCCGAGGATGAACTGCTGCTGAGCGTCGGCAATGATGGTATCAAGAGTCTTGCCGTCTGTTACATAAGTATCCGAAGTGAAGCTTGCGCCGTAGTTGGGTACGCAGTACTGGATATCCTCAGCATAGAGCTTCTGCTCGAGCTTGGTGATCTCGCTGGTGTAGAGGTTGCGGTCAACAGGACGTGCGTTCTCGGGAGCGGTGAAGTAAGGGATCATCTGGTTGAAACCGAAGTTCCACTGAGATGACTGAACACCGGTCTCAGCAAGCTTTTCAGCGTCAAAGAGTGATACATAGCCGTCTTCGTCGATCTCGTAGGTAAGACCTTCCCAACCGTACTCGATGAGGTTAAGGATCTCGCCGTTGTTGAGGTCGTTAAGGAACTGGAGAGCTCTTCTTAACTGATCCTCGGTCTTGATGTTCTTTGTGGAGATTGCGATCAGGTTGTTCATACCTGTGGTAGGAAGGCAGAATGCGCCCTTACCGGTATCTACATAGCCCTGAAGGGTGTAGATGGGATCGTCAGCGGTAGCGAGTCCGACATCGTCGCTCTCGAAATAGGTCTCAACCTTTCTCTGGTCGTCAAGAACCTGTACGCCGCAGCCTGCAAGACCTGCTCTTAACAGGTTATCTCTTGCCTTACCGGGTGTAAGTGTCTCATCCATAAGATCCGGAACACCGTTAGCGCCGTTGTTGATAACGCCCTCTGCATAGAGGTCACGGAATGCCTTAAGAGCGGTGATGTACTCGGGAGTTTCAACCTTGTAGATAAGCTTGTCGTCAGCGGTAAGACCCCACTCATTGGGAACGCCGAACCAAACCATCATGATGTTCCATACGCCGGTCCACTGGTCAAGTCCGAGACCTACGGTATCGTCAACACCGTTGCCGTCGGGATCGTTGTAAGTGAAAGCGTAGAGCATGTTGTGGAATGACTCCCAGTCTGTAGGCTCAGCGAGGTTCAGGTTGTTGAGCCAGTCAAGACGGTAGCCGAGACCGTTACGTGCAAGTGTTCTCGAACGAGGGATACCGTACATCTTGCCGTTGTAGGAAGCGTTCTGACGGGTAGCCTCGGGGATGGTCGCAAGGTTCGGATAATCATCGATGTAGGGAGCCAGATCCCAGAAAAGGCCTTCCTCAGCTGCTGCAAGGAAAGTAGCGTCCTTACCAACTACAAGGATATCGGCAACGTCCTTTGTGGAGATCTTAAGTCCAAGGTGCTCTTCATCGTAGTAGGTTGCCTGAGCAAGCCACTCGAACGAAAGAGTTGTGTTGGTCTTCTCCTGAAGCTCATCGATCAGCTTCTGGTAGTACTGCATCTCAGCGTCGTTCTCTCCGTTTGCAACGTGCTCGTTATCGGAGGGAAGTGAGATTGTAAGAGCCATAGGAGGCTCGGGCTGTGCGGGCTCATCGGTAGGTGTTGTGTTGTCCGAAGGAGCCTGTGTTGTTGTCTGACCATTGTCGGGTGCCTTTGTAGGCGCAGTGGTCGTGGTGTTCTGGCCTGCATTGGGATCGTCTGTGCTCTTGTTGCATGCAGCAAGGCTTGCGATCATGGCAACTGCCAGAAGAACTGCGAGAATCCTGTGAAGTTTTCTCATTGTAAATCCTCCCTGAATTTAAAATATTTTTGTATATCTCACGGAAAACGTCTCCTCGGATCGTCCCCCGGGAAATACCTGGTTGCGGGCTTATTCGCCCGTGATTCCGGAACGCTCGATTCCCTGCATGAACTGCCTCTGGGCAAATGCAAAGAACAGAAGTACCGGTGCGCTGATGATGGCGGCACCCGCCATAACAACAGCATCGTTAAGAGTATCTTCGCCTTCCTCAAGACCGAGCTGGCGGAGCATCTCCTGCTGCTGGTCGGGAAGCGCGTTTGCCGCCTCAACGATCAGTCTGATCCTGGGCGGAAGGAACTGCTTGGCCGGGCTCGTGATGTAGATGCCGGGCTCGTAGGAATCGTTCCAGTGCCATACTACCGCGAGAACGAGCGCTACAACGATGGTCGCGCGCGCCAGCGGGAATACGATCTTCCAGTAGGTCCTGAAGAATCCGCAGCCGTCGATCCTCGCCGCCTCCTCAAGGCTCCGCGGCACCGTAAGGAAGAACTGTCTGAACAGGAACACATACAGCGCTCCGCGCAGGCCGAAGCCGAAGAACGCGGGAACAGTGAGCGGAAGGTAGGTGTTGAGCCATCCGAAACGCGAATAGGTCAGGTACGACGGGATGATCAGCGTCTGTGTGGGTACGATGAACGCCAGGATGACGAACACGAACAGAAGCTTTTTCCCGGGGAAGTTATATCTCGCGAAACCGTAGCCTATGAAGGAGCACGAAAAAACGTGTCCTATGCAGGCAACCACGGTAACAAGCACCGAGTTCTTTGCGAAAACCTTTCCCTTCATCAGATCGAGCGCGATCGCATAGTTCTCGAACTTGAGCTCTGTCGGGAGCCATGCTACGGACGAACTGATCAGATCTGAGTTTGTCATGAGCGACTTAACGATCATGTAAAGGAACGGATACAGGAAAACGAACGCCAGACCGCAGACCAGCAGATACATTACGATCCGCAGCAGAAGCTTTTTAATACCGGTTTCGGTCAGGTATCTTCTCGCGAAGAGCCGCATGCGAAGCTTGAACTTGTTATCAGTAGGTAGTTCTGCGGGCTTTTTCAATTGTAATGACTCTGTGCTTGCGCTCACGCTTTCTTACCTCCTCAACTTCGCTTGTATGCATGTATTTCTTCATGATGCCGAATATGATCGCTACCAGGAGTCCGATAAAGACGAAGTATATCCAGCCGAGTGCCGACGCATACGAGAATTCGGCATTCGCAAAACCGTAGGTCTTGATGTACGCGAGCAGCTTGTTATCGATGCTCGTAAAGGAATCGACTATCGTATAAACGAGAGTCAGCAGCATCATCGGGGAGATCATCGGGATCGTAACCTTCCAGAAAAGCTCCCACTCTGTAGCTCCGTCGATCCTGGCCGCTTCGTAGAGCGCGGGCGAGATGCTCTGCAGTCCCGCAAGGAACAGGAGTATCTGTACGCCGCTTCGCCACAGGACCGTAACGAGAGTTCCGAACAGTCCCTGAACGACATCGACTATCGTCGTTCCGAAATAACTTAAAACATTGTAGGGGATGATGCGTCCGTCCGCGATGTTTAAGACGGCACGGTCAACGCCCTGGTTTAAGAGCTGTCTCATGATCTCACCGCTTCCCAGCAGGAAAGGAATGAAGAAGATCACTCTGAACAGTCCTCTTCCCTTGATCTCCTTGTTCAGCAGGATCGCGATGATCAGCGAAAGGATGATCGTGAGCGGGAAGGTCGTAAGCGTGTATTTTACGGTGTCGATGAAGGTCGGTACAAAATCGACATCCTCGACAAACGCGCGCTTGTACTGGTAAAACGTAATGCCCTTGAGCTTCATGCCGATGATCTCTACGGTCTCGGCAATGCTTATCCTCAAAGAGAAGAATATCGGATAGATGAAAAAGGCAATGAGTCCGATAATGAACGGAGTTACGAAAACCAGTCCCTTTAATGCGTTCTTGGCTCTCAAAGAGAGGACGCGTTTTCTCTTTTTTGCAGCAGGTGCGTTATTTTCAGCCATCAGCGTCCACCTCCGATCACTACATAATCCTTTGCAGGGATCGTGATCCCTTCGAAGGTCTCATCTTTATCCGAATAGTTCAGATATATCGCGGTTCCGTCCTCGTACTCGATCTTTCTCGACTTCTCGCTGAGTACGGTATGCGCGGTCATGCGCTTGCCAGCGAGCGCTCCGAAATTCTCCTTGAACTCCCTGTAGGTGTCGGTGAGTACGGGCTTCCAGTCGCTCCATGTGGAGGAGAAAAGCGTATCCGCGTCGGTATCGCGCAGTTTCAGCGCCGACTCATAGGTCAGGTAGAACATCGGCATAGAGCCGAACTCGATCCACTGGAGTTTCTGAGTCTGCAGGTCATACGAGAGATTGCCCGCATTCCCTGAGGAATAAGGGATAAGTCCCGAGATGACCATCTGTACGAAAGGTACTGCGTAGTCCGTGATCGCCAGTCCGAAATTCGCGTCGCTTATGCCATAGATATAGTCCGCGGATCCGAACACATACTGGTTCTGGCCTTTGACGGCGATCGCCTTTCCTGCCGCCTCCGTGTCTTTCAGAGTGTTCTTAAGTTCCTCGACCGTCTCGGTCTTGGTGTAGGGATGCCACTCGTTGAAATCGGGATACGCAAAGTATCCGATATCGAAGTAGCCGATGTCGAGTCCGGGATAATTGTCATACTTGCCCAGCATCTTCGTATTTGTATTCCTGATCGCGGCGGGATTTCTGAGGTACCTGAAGGTTCCGTCGAAGTCCTTCATCGCGATCTCCGTATTCAGACCGTTGTAGGCAACTTCCTTTTCGCGGTCGAGTCCGTTGGTCTCCGATGAAGCCGCAACGAGATCGCTCTCGATGAACACCCGTATTCCGGGATTGGCGGCTGCGTATTCGGACATATCCTTCAGACCGGATTTCCCGCCGAGATGCCTGTCGGGTCCCCAGTATTCGTACTCGTTGTAGTCCTTCTGCCAGCCCGTGAGAACGAGCTCCGTATCGGTGATGCCCTGCATCTTGAGGGCGTCGAGGATCTCAACCGCCTGGTCGAAGGTCGTCATCGTAACATATTCGTCAAATACGATGCCCTCTTTTGTAGTTCCCATGAGGAGCTGGAGAGCCAGTGCAGTATTGTCGACTTTATCCGCCTTGTTCAGCTGTCCGGACGAGATCAGGTAGTTCCTGTAAACATCCGCCATTCCGCTGTAATCTGCCGCCTCGCCGTCGAGGAACGCGTATCTGATGACCTTATCCTCGGGGATGAGCTGTTTATCCACACGCTGTACGATACCGCCGGTAGCGGTATTGCCGTCACCGCTCGAAATGCTGTACATGTCAACGTTGTAGACATTACGTACGTAAACCTCAAAGCCGGCTCTGTTCAGATCAAGCACGACTCCCGAGGGATAAACACCGATTCCGGTATTTGACTCGCCTACGGTCGCGTAACCGAATACCGCACTGTCACCGTTCTTTATTCCGAAAACAGGCAATGCGGCCGTGTAACGCTCGTAATTGAAGAACAGGTTGTTCAGGCTGACCGCCTTGTTGGAATAGGTGTAGTAGATCGCCATCTTTGCGTTCGCGGAGCGTTCTCCGACACGCTCAAAGGTCGTTACCGCGCCGCTGCCGTCGGGATAGAACAGATACCCCCCGTTTTCGTTGCCGCAGGCTCCGAGATACGGGAGCACCGCTATCGTGGTGACCGCAAATTTGGACTTTTCCTCGATCTTATCGTAGGGAACCCTGACAACCAGCTCGTTCCCTTCGATCGTATACTCGACGGTTACGTAGATACCTGGAGTTAAGAATCCGTATGTAACTCTCACGCCGTTGTCGATATATTCGGAGGTGAGGCTGCCGCAGTCTTTGCCGGCCGAAGCCTCCTTAACACCCGAATCTCTCTTTTTCAGGTCGTTGTACTTGATCGTGATCGCGGACTGCATATGCGCTTTCCACTGCTTGTTCGACTTTTTGAGTGTCGGATAGACCTCTTCGTCCACGATCGACTTATAGAGCTTTCCGCTCTCTAAGTCCCTTATCTGTATCGCACCCTTGACATCGCTGTAGAGGAGCTCGAGCTGTCCGTTATTTGCGATCGGTACGTATTCTCCGTCGGCCTGCAGGTCGGCGTCGGCCTCGGGTGCCTCATATTCGTTGCTGTATGTTATCGCGTTCTGTCTTGCTTTCTTGATCCTTGAGGAACCTACCAGAAATAAGACCGCGACTATGATAAAGAAAATGATGGTGCCTAAACGGCTCAAGAGAAAATCCTTGATCATTTCCCGGGTCTCCTTTCTTTACAGGTAATTTAATCTGAATTCCTCAATTATCGAGAGTATAAACTGGATCACTCTGCCCGAGAGCACGTAGCACAGGAGGATGACCAGCCAGAGTACCAGCATGAGGAATGCCGATACCAGCATCATGCCTATCGCTTTGCCGACTGTGTAATTGTTCAGCACGAGCATCGCGAAGAACAGGATCAGGAACATTCCAATGTAGGCGAGAGTCTGGAAAACACCGTACCAGGACTTCTGCGTCTTTGACATGATGTTCGACAGGAACATCAGCGGAACGTTGATAACGATGAAGGGAGTAAGTGAGATCGCGCTCGCAAAGGTGATCTCCTTTATCTTACTCTCACCGCCCGAGATACTCGTCGCCATGAACGACGCGGGTATCCACGAAACAGGTACTATCAAAAGCTTGACCAGCTCGAACAGCGGGTTGATGTCCGTGTGCTCGATAGAGGCCAGCGGGAAATGCACTACGAACAGGTACGCGATCCTGACAGCAAACGCAGCGGCGAATATGATCAGCGGCACCGCCCTGTTTATCCTGTCACGGTTCGTCTTGATGCCTTCGAGCGAATCCATCGGATGCACCATAGCGTAAAAACTGTAGCTGATGCCCGAAAGTATCGTCATCTTCCTGCCCTTGTTGGAAATGAAATCCCAGTAGTTTTTCTTTCCGCGCTTTAAGAACACTCTGACGAGTATGATCACCGCAGCGATTATCGCAAGCGCGATCATGATGATCAGGAAGAAGTTGGCTCTCAGAACCTCGTATTTGTACTCATCGAAAGCCATCGTGTAGACATCTCTGTCGGCCACGATCTTGGCCTCTTCCATTGCCTCCTTGTACATGCCGCGCTTGTAGTACGCTCTTGCGCTGCCGACATGTGCGAGCGAGTAGTTCTCGTCGATCGAGAGTACCTTCTGCCAGAGCTCGAAGGACTTTTCATAATAGCCGTTGTTGTAGGCCGATGTAGCCTCATGTATGTAGCCGATGAACTCGGTGGGCTCGAAGACCTGGATACTGTTGTCGATCTGGTCGAGTACATAGAGCCTGCCCTTGCTGTCGACATCGATCGCGCTGGGTCTGGTAAAGGTACCGGTCCTCTCGCCGAGTCCGCCGAATGCCACGAGCATCCTGCCGTCCTGGTCGTACTGGTAAACCTTTCCGTTGAGCTGCTCGATGACCGTTACAACTCCGTTGTCATCCACGCAGATATCCGCGAAATAAGGCTCGATGTACATGCCCTCGTCGTTGAAATACTCACCGAACTTGAAGCTCTGTCCCGCAACGACCGCCTTTAACAGCTTATTCTCGATGAAATCCTTGATGGGATTTCTCATTTTGTTTCCGATGGTCTTGTATTTGCGGTAGATGTTGGTACCGATCGAATTGAGCTTCTTGATCTCACCTTCCTCACGCTCCATGCTCGTAGCGTAGATCATGCCGTCCTTGCCGTAAGTCAGGTTGATGTACGAAGCGGCAAGTCTCTTAAGGTGGGAAGCCTTCTGCTTTTCCGAAGCGAACATTCTGAACAGTGCCTCGGATAAACTGTAACCGATATTGGTCTGGCCGTAGTATCCGCGGAAAACGTTGTTTCCGTCTATAGCCATTATATTTTCGCCCTTGACCGAATAGATGTAACCGGTCTGGGAAACGATCAGTTTGGTAGGCGTGAATACATCGCCTGTCTGCAGTTCGCTCTCGGGGTTCGTAAACTCCTCGACGAGCGCTCCGTCCTTGTCCATGTGAACGATGCGCTTGTTCTCGGTATCGGCGACGTACATATCTCCGTCGGCGTCCACGAATATACCCTGGGGATCCGCGAAAGCCTTATCGGGTCCGTAATAGACCGCGACCGCGTTGAATTCCTGATCGAGCTTGACCACGCGCTTATTGCCGGAATCCACAACATAGATCATGTCATTGTCGTCAATGAACAGATCCTTGGGCTGTTTGAACGTCAGGTTCTTATCCTGGATACCGCGCAGGTTGTAGATTGTCTCCGCAACCACGTAACATTCCGGAACGGGCTGGCGATAGTTGTCATCACCCGTAACATAGCTGCCGGATCCGGCCGCGACGGCAGACGCGCCCGTCGCCCCGGTGCCGAGCACCATCAGCAGGGCCAGAAGCAGCACCGCAATACGTTTTGATCTTTTCATATCTCCTCCATGCCGCTTAGCCTTTTATTCCGGAATAAGCCATGGTCTCCATGACCTTTCCCTGCATTACCGTGAATATTACGACCGTGGGCAGCGTCATCAGCAGCGTAGCCGCCGACATGGCACCCGCACGCTGTACCGTCATACCCGCAGCGCCTCCTGCGATCGTCTGGAGCGCGAGAGGCAGGGTCTTCATCGCCTGGCTCGTGATATAGATCAGGGGTGAGAAGTAGTCGTTCCAGTTATTTACGAACGAGAAAACTATCAGTGTGGACCATGCGGGCGCGAGCGCGGGCATGACCATCTTCCAGAATATCTTGAGCTCTCCGGCTCCGTCGATCCTGGCTGCTTCGATCAGCTCATCGGGATACTGCTCTATGAACTGTTTCATCAGGAAGCAGTTATAGGCGACCGCGATGCTCGGCAGTATCATCGCCCAGTAGGTGTTGATCAGGTTCAGTCCGTTAACGACCATGTAGCTCGGGATCTTCGTAACATGGGGTGAGAACATCAGCGCTACGAGGATCAGGTTAAATATCAGATTGCCGCCCTTGGGCTTGAACTTAACCAGCGAATACGCCGCGAGCGATGAGACCAGAACGGTCAGCAAAACGATCGTGACAGTGATCACAACGCTGTTGAAAGCGTATCTGGTAAAAGGAACCGCCGAGCTGCCGAGCGATATAACGAGGTCGGAAAAGTTCTTTCCTGTCGGGTTCTTAACCGTGAATCTCGGGGGATATAAGTTTAACTCATCCAGCGGCTTGAACGCCGTAACCACAACATATATGAGCGGAAGGGCCGTAAAACAAACGAGGGCGAGCATCACTATCAGCAGAAGGGTCTTGCCGAAAGTGATGTGAAGCCATTGTCCCTTGAACCACTTTATCTTTATCATGACAGATACCTCTGAAAATTATTGATCTCACTCGTCCTTTGACGAGAGCGCCTTCATAACTATGCGTCCGAGTATGAAGGTAATCAGGAAGAGCACGACCGCAACCGCGGAAGCGTAGCCCATCTGGAATCGTATGAACGCGTAGTCGTACAGATGCGCGACGATCGTATGGGCCGCGTAGTTCGGACTTGGCATGCCGGCTACATTGACCGCGATCTCGAATACTCCGAACGCTCCGGTGATCGAGTTGATCGCGCCGAACAGCAGCTGCGGCTTCATCGCGGGAAGCGTGATGTAGAACAGCTCCTGGAACTTGTTCCTGACTCCGTCTATCGAGCCCGCCTCGTACATGGCACGGTCAACGTTCTGCAGACCGGCAAGAAAAACGAGGAATCCTGTACCCATACTCATCCAGAGCTGGATGATCATGACTACGGTCATGATATAGGTCGGGTCCGTGTTCCAGAGTATCGGCTCATCGATGATACCGTGATTTAAGAGGAAATCATTGATATAACCGTATCTGTCGCCCGAGAAGGCTATCATCCAAACCGTGGACATCGCAACGCTCGAGGTGATCGAGGGCGCATAGAAGGCCAGCGCGAAGAATCTCTTGAACTTCAGCTGGTTGATGACCCACGCCGCAAAGAACGAGAGCAGGTATCCGAGAGGTCCCGTGATCAGCGCGAACTTAACGGTATTCGCGATCGATGTGATGAAAACCTTATCGTCGAGGAACAGCAGCTTGTAGTTGTTAACGCCCACGAAGTGCGGCTTCTGCATCATGTTGTAGTCGGTGAAGCTGAGGCCTATGGCCGTTACCACCGGCAGTACTATGAATATCGTGAACAGGATCACAAAGGGAGCCAGAAAGGCGTACCCCACCCAGTTCTTCCGTATAAAACGCTTGAATCTCTCCATCCGCGTACCGGACAGCGCGGGATTCAAAATGGTCTGTTCGTTAGTCATTTCCGATAACTCCGTATTCTTCCTGTTTCATGATGAGCTCGCGGTTGATCTCCTTGACCGCACTCTCGAGAGCCTCACGGATATCCATACCGCTCATGACCACACTTGTCCATGCATTGGTAAGATGTCTGTTGGTCATATATCCGCCGAGCACGGTCGGGATCTCCTTCGCCCATCTCCACTGCTCCTGAAGTGTTTTGACATCTTCATCATTCCAGGAAAGGCTTAAGAAAGCTTCTTTGTTTGCGGTGTTCCATCTGGCCTCGGCACCGATCATCGCCTCGACTTCCTTCGCAAATCTGGTCTGCACTTCTGCGCTCGACCACCACTTAAGGAACTCCCAGCTCTGTTTGGGCTTATCGCTCTGCTTCATGATGATGTCGCCCAGTTCGGTCAGGCCACCCGCAGTCCTGTCGATCTCACCGTTTTCATCGATGTGTCCGGGCAGCGGAACGATGCCCCACTTACCCGTGATCTCGGGTGCCGCAACAGAAAGCTGCATGTACATATTGAAATCGCCGACGCCCAGAGGCATGATGCCCGATCTGAAATACTGCAGGAAGTTCGCCGTCTCGGGGACACCGTAGTTGGTGAACAGCTCGGTGTATTCCTTAAACGCGGCGTAAGCTTCGGGTGTATCGAGAGCCGATCTTAAACCGCCGTCCTTATAAAACTCTCCGCCCAGCTGATAAAGGAACTGTGTAAAGTCACGTCCGAAGTAGAACTGGAGACCCTGCTGATAGATGGCGGGAAGCACGTAATCGTACATATCCTGCCATGTATTCGGCAGATCGATGCCGAACTCGTTCAGGATGTCCTTTCTGTAGAACATGACGTTGAAATTCATCGTCTCGGGAAGCGCATATACGCCGCCCGTGTATTCGTAGGGAGTAAGCGCGGCATCGACGAATCTGCCTCTTACCTCATCGAAGCCTTCCATCTCGGACAGATCGTAGACCTGATCGCGGATAGCAAACTCTACGGGTGAAGTGGCATCTACGCCAAGCGCCACATCGGGAGCCTTGCCCGAGGTGATCGAGAGCATCAGCGCGTTAACGTTGCCGGCTTTCAGCTGTCCCGCGGGGAGTACGTTAACATTGATCGCTATGCCGGTTTTGGGCGTGAAATCCTCGTCGGCCATTTCCTTGATAACCTCGGCCCACTCGGCTCCTCTCGCGATCCATACATTGATCGTATCCGTAACCACAACATCTTCCGCGAGTACACCTCCGACATTGTCGTAATCCTTCGAGAACGAAACCATGAACTGTCTCATCGTAGCCCCGAGCTTCTGGAAGAAGTTCGAAGACCTGCTCGTCCATTCCTCTTCGGGACTGCCCACATAGAAGCTGTCGATGACGAGCGGCACGATCTGCAGCGACTGATACCATTTCGAAAGATTGGTCTGCGAATTCTGCAGATCTCCGACCTTTTTCGCGATGCTGAACGGATCGTCGAGCATCATCTGTATCTGCGCCTTGATCGTAAGGAACTGGTTTGCGATCGAAGGAGTCTTTTCAGCCATTCCTTTGGCGTACTGGTATTTGTACTCCATGCTGTCGCGCAGGTATTCCAGACGTTCCTTCATATCGGGGATCTTATCGAAGAACCTGTAATCGTAGTTCGGGTCGGGTGTGCTGCCGGCGATAAGGTTTATGTCGAGCAGCATATCGGAAAGTACCGTGATGTCTTCCTGAACGGATGTCAGGAGTTCACCGAGATCTCCCATCTTGACCGTCATCGTGAGCCTGTGCACACCCTTGGTCAGGTAGAAGCTGAAGGGCTCTCCGTTTGCGTCGGACAGGGTTCTGAGCCTCCATGTCGTATCATATTCAAATTTGTATTCTTCAAGCTCGGCAAACGGAACCGCGCCGTCTATCGCTATCCTTCTGAAGGAAGGCATTCCGTCGTTCCACTGCTGCTTTGTATAGAGACCGATCTTGTAGAGACCGTCCGCTGCGACTTCAAACTCCCATGTGATGCTCTGGTTGCCCGTTCTCCAGCGGTATCCGCCCATAACGTTGAGCTTTCTCGAGGTATCCGACATCGGAACCACGAGCGGATCGCCGTCATTCTCGCGTCTTAAGGTGGGGTCGTTTTTCTCGACCGCGGTGAGCTCCGCCTGGAAATTGATCGTCTCCGCTGCGGCTGCTGTATATCCGGCGGCTTTATACTCCGCGAGCACTTCCGCGTAAGGCCTGATCTTAACCGGTGCGCATGCCCTGATCTCGGAGATGTACATGCCGGTCTTCATCGTAACGAGTCGTACCTTATGAGAACCCTTTGTGAGATACAGATCAAACTCTCCGGAGGTGATACCCGATGTATCGGAAAGACCTGAGGTCCTCCAGCCGTTTATCGCAACCTGCTTGGGTCTGGTCTCGTCTCCGATGCTGTTTAAGATCGGCTCGCCCTCATCCATAAAGAAGCGGTAGAATACCAGATCTCCGGCCTCGGTGAAGGGATATTTTCCGTCAATATATAACGCGCGTTTTGCCGAATCGGAAACGTTTGTGTCCAGATAGTAATCAAACTCAAGTCTGTAGAGCGCGTCCTCGGGAACATTGAGCTCGAACTCGCAGTACTCGCTCTTTCCCGCCGAGAAAAACGCATCCCTGCCCTCGAAGGAAACCACCGAACCCGCGCCGTTCTCGTCGGTGATCGACGCCGCGCTCACCGTGATCGCTTCTCCCTCATAATAAGGGGCGTTCAGTCTGCTCATCGTATCCTTGTAGCTGAATACATCGCTGTCCGCTCCGTATTTCCACTCTACCGGGATGCCCTCGAAGCCGACGTATTTATCCTTAAGTCTGGCGCCCGAAGCAGCGAAAACCTGTGTGTACGGGATCACTGCACCCGAGAACATACAGACAGCCAGTATGAGCGAAATTATTCTCGCGAATTCCCATCTTCTGATCATGGGTCCCTCCGAAACATGAAAACGTATTTGTTGATTTTATTGAAAAATCACTATCTAGATTTTCCTACGATTGGTCAATATGTACAATTCTTTTTTCTTGACATTTGTGCTATATTTTAAATTACAGTGATTCTCATTTTCTTGTTTTCGGCTGATATTTGTATGTGATTTTAACCTTTGTATTAATATTTGACATTTAGACAATTATTGAAGGGAATTTTTTGACATGGATCTGAAGGCACTCAACGACTTTTTTGACGGCTCGACCAGAAATGACTTTTGCGTTATCGTGGTGGAAAAGAAAACGCCCTCCACGGAAAAGGAAAACGCCGCTCTCTCCGAGGATCAGCTGCTCGTATGCAAGAGACAGCTCGACGCGTCCAACCTCAGGTACTTTCTCGACATCAGAGGCTCGGTCATCTACTGCATCCTCAACTATTCGCGCGAGATCTACAGCATCCGCGCGTTCGTCGGCCAGTTCAGGCAGGTTATCTGGAACATCGATACCTCCCAGCATATCTGCGTATACTACTCCGAGGCCCTGGTCGACCACAACGAGATTTTCGACGAGCTGTTCTATATGCTCGGGCAGACCGATTACGGCCTGTTCTGGGGACGCAGCAGGACCATCACGTCCGCTTTCATGCATATGAGCGACAGACTGGCGGTCACAGCGGCTCCGCCCGATGCCAACCGGCTGCTCTCCTATCTTAAAACGCGAAATTACGACGCCTGCGAGGATATTCTCTTTGATATCTCCCGCACATACACCGACCAGTTCTCCGAGGCCAACGCCTACAGCATCGCTTCCATGCACGCGCAGCTCAATACGATATTCGGCGTGCTCCAGCTGTTTTTTAAGGAAAGGGAGCATCACTGCAGCCTGACCGATATGACTATGCTCGACCTGCTGACCGTCACCAACGGCGCGGCGGGCTTTATCCGCAACGCCATCTCGGACATACGCGAATACGCGTCAGGCTATGCCGACATCGCGATCTCCGAGCGCAAACGGCGCCACATGGAGGACATTATCAGATATATCGAAGAAAACCTGCAGAATGCATCCCTCACCACGCTCTCGACCCATTTCGGTCTCACGCAGGAATACATCAGCAGGCTCTTTAAGACTCAGTATGCGGTTAATTTTTCGGATTATATAAAGCAAAAAAGACTCGACAGAGCTGTTTTCCTGCTCCGTACGGGCTACGGCGGGACCATCACCGACCTCGCCCGTGATCTCGGCTACCAGAGCCGCTCGTATTTCCAGAACATATTCAAGCAGGAGTACGGCATCACGCCCGATACCTACAGGCTGCGCTACAGGATGAACGACAGGCGGCTGTAAAGCTGCTGTCAGACTTCCCCCGAACCGTTTCCGTCGAAACCGCTGCCGCCATCAGCATCCTCTCCATCGGCATTAATCCCGGAATTCCTCTTCTCCCGAGCGCGTATCCGGTCCTCGGTCTCCTTAAAAAACGGCTCGTAGACCACCGCGTTCAGATATGCGGGCAGAGACAGTCCGAACATGATCAGCAGCGGGAAGAAATTCCCCGAGACCAGCAGATACAGGCAGGGAAGTATCAGGAATGCCAGCACCATCACGAGTGTCTTCGGGAATTTGTACAGCGCCGCCCAGAAAGCGTTCCGGAATGTGGTGCCGACGGGGTTCAGGAACCGGCCCTGCATCGGTATCGCATAGAGGAGTGTCGCGAATATCAGGAACAGCGTGAGTATCAGCGGCACGATCATCATCATCGAAAATGTGTCCCAGTAGATCACGAGCGCCGCGATATCACCGGCCATGATCAGGAACAGCGCCAGACAGATGAGACCGAAGCCCACTGTCTGCTTAAAGTTCAGCTTAAAGTTCTTAAAATATGTGGATACCACATTGCCGTCCTCTTTGCGCACTATCTTCAGGCACGTAAATGCGAGCGCCTTCAGCGCCGGCCCGACCGTGAACACGGGCAGTATCAGCAGCAGAGTCAGCAGATTTATCACGAACAGATCCCTTACCAGGAAAATGAATCCCGCCACGGGACCGTCGAAATCAAACATCTTTCCCGGCATAATAAGCATCCTCCAGCTTTTTGAAATCGTCGCGGTAGAGCCCTGTGCCCAGATACGCGGGTACCGCCAGTCCGAAGATAAAGAGTATCGGCCCGAGGAAATAAAAGAAATAGCAGATGATCCACGGGAGCAGGTTCAGGAACAGTTTCAGCAGGGTTTTCCCGATATGCGAGACCGAATACTTAAACGCGTTTTTGACCGTATCGGCGAAGCCCGCTTCAAATTTGGCCATCACCGGGAACAGGAATGTAACGGTGATCGCGAAAAATACTCCGAACGCGATCAGCAGTGCCCTTACAGGGGCCACAAACCAGGCTTCGACCAGTGTTGTCGCATAGTAATCGGCCAGTCCGAACGCGAGCAGCCCGAGTATCGCGAGCGAACTCATTATGCCGAGCTTCAGATTGGCTTTGAAGGCTTTGAAAAAGGATCTCGCCACATAGCTCTCCTCGTTCTTGGACATCTTCAGCACTACCGTATCGAGCGCCGCGAAAGCCGCTCCGAAAGTCACGACCGGCAGGCTGCACAGTATAGTCAGTATATTCAGCAGGATCAGCTGTCCGAGCTTTTCCGTCGCCCGTACGACCGGTCCGTCGTAATCAAATATCTTTCCTTCCATCGGTATCCTCCATGCTCCGTACGCAGTGTCGCTCCCGTCCGTTTACAGTTTGCGCGTG
>JAEEXY010000063.1 GCA_016288005.1 Lachnospiraceae bacterium | reverse complement strand
CCTCTGTAGCCGTTGATCTGGGCCCATCCGGTCATGCCGGGGCGCACCTGATGCTTGACCATGTAGCGCGGTATTTCCTCGCGGAACTTCTCAACGAACTGCGGTCGCTCGGGACGCGGTCCGACGAGGCTCATCTGTCCCGCGAGCACGTTAAAGAGCTGCGGAAGCTCGTCCAAACTCGTTTTCCTGATGAACTTGCCTATGCGCGTTACCCTGCTGTCGCCGCGGTGAGTCCACTGGGATTTCTCTTTTTCCTTGTCCTCGACGTACATCGAGCGGAATTTGTACATGTAAAATTCTTTGCCGTGCTTGCCGACCCGCAGCTGCCTGTAAATGATCGGACCCTTCGATCCGCATTTTATCGCGATCGCGATGACGAGCATGGGTATCGCGAATATCGCCAGCGCGACGATCGATCCGACGATGTCGATCAGCCGCTTTATCACGATATTAAAGGTGTTCGTGAGCGGCACGTTGCGGATGTTGATGACCGGCAGTCCGTACAGGTCCTCAATGTAAGGCACGGTCGAAACCATGGTGCCGTAGTCGGGCACGAACTTCGTGTGAATGCCCGACTTCTCGCAGATGCTCACGATACGTTCGAGTTTCTCATATTCGTCGATGGAGAGCGATATAACGATCTCGTCGAAGTCGTTATTTTCAATGAAGTCCTCAAGGTCGAGCTCCGAACCGATGACCTCGACGCCCTTGTAGCGCGTGCCGACGGCCATGTCGTCGTCGAGGATTCCGTGGATCTGATAGCCCCACTCGGGATAAGCCTTGAGTCGCCTAATATACCCCTCCGCCGCGCGGCTGTAGCCGACCATCAGGACATGCTTTAGGTTGTGGCCGTGCTTTCGTATCGCCTTGAGTATCCTGATCGCCGTGAATCTGAACGCCGTGCCGAATATCATGTTCAACGCGCCGAACGTTACGTAGAACCAACGTGAGATATCGAGCTGTTTTCTCGCGTAGAGGATGAATGCGAAGTAGAAGATGCCCAGGATATTGGCCTCGAGCAGGTTGCTGAACACCCGCAGGCTCGAATGACCGCGTTTCGGGCGGTACAGGCCGCACATGTTGTAGATGATCAGATATCCCGGCACCAGAGGGAAGATATTCTGCGCGTAGGTCTCGAACGGCAGGAACAGCTCTCCTTCGGCCAGGGCGAACGGCTTCAGACGGGTAAGCACATAGAAACGCAGAGGATAGGCAAGGAAATAAGCGGCTACAATAAGAGCCGCATCTATAACAATATGGAGTTTGTTTAATGTATTCTGATTGTCCTTTATCATTCCAAAGCCCCTCTGTTGCTGATAATTCTACATTATTTGGTTTGCAATAACAATCTTTTTAACAGTTTCTTTCGTTTTTTTTCACAGTTTCAACACAAACCGGGACTATAGTCAGTGTCAGAGAAAACAGATATGTCACCGGTGACATTCGATCTGTAACGAAAACAGCGCGGCAGGCTGCAAAATCTCTGCCGCACGGATTGGAGACAATTATGGATGACAACTATGTAAATAATTACGACGCATATCGCCCCGCGGAAAATACCGGGACAGTTGAACCCGCATCAAACACCGAGCCCGTAAGCTCAGCACCCGCTGCCGAGCCTGCTGCTGCGGCAGATACCACCGTATCGTGGCAGGGCAGTTCCTACAGCGGCACCCCCGCACAGGACAGCTCATACAGCGCCTATGGCAATTACGGTGATCAGACAGTTTCTTCACAGACCCCTGCCCGGGACACGGCGCAGAATACGGCTCAGACCGGCGCTTACGCTCAGACCGCCGCGCAGACCGACGCTTACGCGCAGTACGCTTACGGTTACGGATACGTACCCGGAGCTGATCCTCAGGCACAGAGAACATACACCGGCGCATCCGTTATCCCGGATGCCCCCAAAAAGGTTAAAAAGCAGCGTCACATGCCGACCTTCCTCAAGGTTATCCTTGCGGCGGCTCTGTTCGGACTCGTAGCGGCAGGCGTATTTGTCCTCACCAACGAGCTCTACTATTCGATCAACCCTTCGGCGGCGCCTAACGCGACCTCGTCATCCGGCAGGATCGCGGGACACGCATCGCATGCGGCTAAGACGACCGATGCGAATGTTGTTGCTTCCACCGCGCTGATCACCGATATCAATACTGCAGCGACCGATGTTTCGCCGGTAGTTGAGAGCGCGATGCCTTCGATAGTTTCTATCGACTGCACATTCCTGAACACGAGCTTCTTCGGCACCTATGAATCTGCCGGCGCCGGTTCGGGCATCATACTTCGGAAGACCGACGATGAGCTCCTGATAGCTACCAATAACCATGTCGTTGCAAGATCCACTTCGATCAACGTCACATTCTGCGACGGCTCTACGGCTTCGGCTGTTATCAAAGGTACCGACGCGACCGCGGATCTCGCTGTTGTCGCCATCAATCTCAATGATCTGACAGCCGAGACCATGTCGGCGATCAAAGTCGCAACACTCGGTGATTCCGACAGCATAAAGGTCGGCCAGATGGTCGTAGCCATCGGCAATTCGATGGGTTACGGACAGTCCACCACTGTCGGCTATGTATCCGCAAAGGACCGCGATGTCACGATCGAAGGCACTACGATGACGCTCCTGCAGACGGATGCGGCGATCAACCCCGGCAACAGCGGCGGCGCCCTGCTCAACCTGAACGGCGAAGTGATCGGCATCAACTCCGCAAAGTACTCCGATGAGTCCGTTGAAGGCATGGGCTTTGCGATCCCCGTTTCCCGCGCCGTTGCGATCCTCGATGAGCTCGCTGCCCGCGAGACCCTGACCGAAAACGAAAAGGGTTACCTCGGCGTTTACATCAACAATGTAACCGCGGATATGGCAGCTTCCTACAACATCCCGGTCGGCGCGTACGTATCGAACTTTACCGAAGGCAGCCCCGCACAGGCAGGCGGCATCCAGATCGGCGACATCATCACCGCGGTCAACGGTATCTCGATCACGACCTCAGATGACCTCCGCAACGCCGTTAATTCCTACCGTGCCGGCACTACCGTAAAGATCACGCATTACCGCCTGATCGACGGTGTCTACACCGAGCTCACCTCGGATGTAACGCTTATAGCAAATCCCAGTGCTGAATAAACCTTAGTATCAAAAAAAGGCTGCCCGCCGCAGCCTTTTTTTAATGCTGTATTTCCGTTTAATCCCTGTGTACCCGAATACCCGTCAGCGCGCACTGGTCGCCGGTGAGCGCCACATAGATCTGCTCGGGCGGATTCTTTATCGTAGTGATGTTCCTGATGCTCAGGCCCATATTCTCGGTCGTAGTGATGATTTTCTCGCCCTTGCGCTCGAACTTCAGCTCGCAGTCGAAGCCCTTTCTGTTGGCCCGCTTCCAGGCCCCCCAGCCTTCGAAGTCCTCTATCCTGCTGATGAGCATGCGGTTATCCGAGCCCGGATCGTCGTTGGAGCTCTCGCCGTCTATCCTGACGAGCGCCAGCTCTCTGTAGTTCTGTCCGTTCACCTTTTTGTCATTCGATGAGAACAGCACCACATACGGGCAATGCCATACCAGTCTCGCCGTAGGCAGGCTCTGCGTATGGAATGTGATCTTCATGCCGTCCGTGAGCAGAATACCGTCCGAACACTCGGAACGGTGTCCGTCTATCTGCAGGTTAGGGATATCTCCGACAGGAGCGTTGATATAGCTGACCTCATCGGCGATCCTCGTGATATAGCTCTCGGAAACAGGTTTTTCAGCCTTGGAGACGTTCAGGTCGCTGATGCTGCAGTCCTCACCGGTAAGCGAGAAGAATACGAATCTCGAGCTGTCGGGCAGCGCCACTGTAACCTCGATGACCTTCTCTCTTTCCTTGATCCTTATCAGCACGTGGTCTTTCATCTTGACCGCTTCGATCACGTAGGAAACCTTTTCCCCGACGCCTGCGGGCCGGGTTTCGGAATCGTAGTCCCTGACCGTTTTAACCTGCATGTTGCGGGCACCTTTTCGCTCCACGTGTCCGTCTCCGAATATCTCGCAGTATTCGAAATAATTAGCATCGCGCGCCGACTTTTCTCCCGCATGTATCGCTCCGTCGAGCGAATCGTACAGTATCACGGCGGGAGCCTGTCTGCCGCTGCTGCCCTTTGATGTGAACCCGAAGCGTACGGTCGTCATATTGGGGGTGATCAGTATGCCATCGGTGAATGTCTCGCGATATCTGCCGCATTCGAGGTTATTGTTCCATGCCTGCTCGACAGCGACTTTTTGCTCTTTGAGCATATGCTCGACCTCTTTATCGATCAGATGCTGCATGATCTTTGAAAACATGGGGTCGAACTGGGTTCCCATGCCCTTGATGAGCTCCTCGCGCACAACCTGCGGAGGAATGGCGTCCCTGTAGCTGCGGTTCGAGGACATGGCGTCAAACGCGTCCGCGACCGCGATGATCCTGGCTGTCTCGGGTATCTCCTCGCCCTTTAAGCCCTCGGGGTAGCCCTTGCCGTCGTATCTCTCATGATGGAAATGCGCTCCTATGCTCAGATACGGGTTCTCGCTGATCTCCGAGAGGATCCTGCTGCCTGCAACGGAATGCGTCTTGATAATGTCGTATTCCTCGTCGGTCAGGCGCCCGCGCTTATTTATTATCTCCTCGGGAATGCCTATCTTGCCCACGTCATGGAGCAATGCGGTGTAATATATCCTGTTGCACTCCTCTTCGCTCTTTCCGAGCTCTCTGGCTATCTTCTCCGAATACTCCGCCACCCGCACCGAATGGCCCTGTGAGAACTCATCCTTCGCGTCTATCGCGTTGACCAGCGCCGTGGCTGTCTGCTCGAACAGGCGCTGCATATACAGCTGGCGCTCCCTGTATCTCTCGACATCGAATACCCTGTATTTCTCGATCGCCACATTGCGGCGGTAGATCAGCAGAATGACCACTAATGTGAGGATGTTGCTGAAAAGACCCGGAAGTCCCGAGAAATCGTGCTGCGAGATCATCTTGGTTATGATCTCGGGGACCTGGATCAGCAGAATGATCGCCGAGGTGTACAAACCCAGCCGGTTAAAGAATACGACCATGAAAATCAGGCACATATTCGATATAGCCGAGAAAACTCCGGTGAACGCGGCCACGGGAAGCCTGGCCCGTCCCAAAGGCACCATGACGCCGCTGTTGCGGGCTGCCAGCCTCAGAGCTATGTACGAACCGATATACAGCACCAGAAGCAGCACATAGACGAAAAACGGCGCTTCTTTGTGCTTGAGATTCGACTCCTGTCCGACTTCCTCTTCATGGCCCATCAATTTACTGAAAAAATCTGACATAATATTGTATTCTCCAATCCTTAGATAGAATGCCCCTAATACCCCAAAATA
This sequence comes from Lachnospiraceae bacterium, assembly GCA_016288005.1. Classification (GTDB taxonomy): domain Bacteria; phylum Bacillota; class Clostridia; order Lachnospirales; family Lachnospiraceae; genus RUG11977. The sequence goes on along the minus strand of JAEEXY010000063.1, from coordinate 12,681 downwards.
CGCTTCTTTGCCCAGATTATAACATAAAAAACATTACGTTTACAACCTCATGACAGCCGATACGACCCTCTTTGACGCGTGACCGTCATCGAGGCTGCAGTATTTTTGCCGGAATGCCTCATAACGCTGCGCATATTCCGCGCTCACCGCGTCGATATCGCGCAGCGCGTCGACCACCTCTTCGGTCCGCCGGTAAAGCGGCCCCGGGCACTCCTCTTCCATGTCGAAATAGAAGCCGTGCAGCTCGTCCCTGTATTTTTCGAGGTCGTAAACATAGAAAAGTATCGGCCTGTTAAGGTTCGCATAGTCAAAAAATGTCGACGAGTAATCCGTGATCAGCACATCGCTCAGCAGATAGAGCTCGGCGATGTCGTTGTACGACGAGAGGTCGGTCACAAAGCGTTTCTCGTCCTCTGTAAGGTTCAGGTTTTCGGAGATCAGATAGTGCGTGCGCAGGATAAAATGATACCTGTCCGAGAGCTTTTTGAGCTTTTTCAGGTCGAGCTTCAGGGTGAAGCCGTACTCCGCTATGCCCTCGGTCTCGTCGTCGCGCCAGGTCGGCGCATAGAGCACTGTTTTTTTGTTTAACGGAAGCCCGAGCTTTTTCTTCAGCGCCTCCGCGCGGTCCCTGATATCGGGCGCGAAAAGTATGTCGTTGCGCGGATATCCGGTCTCGATGATCTTCTCTTTGGGGTATCTGAACGCGCTCTGAAAAGCGGCGGTCGAAAAAGCGTTGTCCGAAACCAGCGCGTCCCACTCACAGGCCTGTCTGAAGAAGAATCTCTTGTATTCGAGCGGCTTTGCCGCATAAACGTCCTGCAAGTCGAACACAAGGCGTTTGAGCGGTGTGCCGTGCCAGGTCTGCAGCAGCTTTGCGCCTTCGCGCTTGACGTACCACTCGGGCTGGCGCACGTTGGTCACGAACAGCTCTGCCGTAGCCAGATAGCGGAAGTACTTCAGGGTATGCGTATCGACGCGCTTACAGTGACCGGGGAGCTCGATCCTCGTATCGTTGAGCGCCCAGACGTATTTTTTGCCGGGATAATTGACCGCCATGTATTCGTATATCGCGCGCGGGCTGTCCGCGTAATTCCTGCCGAAAAACGACGAGAACATCACGAGGTCCTTTTTTACCGGGAGCCTGCGGAATAATTTGTTGTAAAACAGCAGGCGCCTCTGGTGCGCGCTGCGGAAGAGATCGTGGAGCTTTAATCTGCGGTGGTGCAGACGGATCAGGCGTCTGACCTTTTTGATCCTGCCGTTTTTAAAGGCTGTGAGTACGCGCTTCGATTCGCCGTTAAAATCCCCGATCGCGGGGGCCGCCACCTCTTTTACGAGAGCCGCGAAGGAATTCATGTCGCGGTCGCTCCAGCCTGCTGCCTTCTGGCTCCTGCCGACGATGGTGCGGCTGATCAGGAACTGGCAGATATAATCCTGTATCGGACGGGGATCGGACATGCCTGCCGCTGCCAGACGCATTGCCGCGCAGTACTCCGTAAAACGTTCGGGATTGATCTCCTGGTCCAGAGACGGGTAATTAACCGGATCGTTGTGCACGCGCTTATAGTAACGGGCGTCCTCGGCGATGACCACGTCGGTACGCTCATAGAGGCGCGCAAGAAAAGGGATATCGCTGTAATACCTGTAATTTTCTTCGAAAGACAGGCCCTCAAGGAGCCTTCTCGGGATCAGCTGTCCCAGACATGTATCGTAAAAGCTGCGGGGCATATTCTCGCGCAGATCGCGCTCGACGCCCTCGTTTACCAGCTGCACGGAATATTTGTGCAGGCTGCGTTTGCGCGGGATGCGTATGATGCTCCCGGGATTTTTCAGGGCCTCGTACATCGCAGAGGTCAGAGCGGTCCTGCTCAGATAATCGTCGCAGTCCATGAACATGACATAGTCCGAGCCGGCGCTCTGCAGACCCTTGTTGCGCATGGCGGCAACTCCGCGGGGCGCCTGCGGATCGTCCTTTTCGAGGATGATCGTAATATCCTTGAAAGCCTGGGCAGATATGCTGTCCAGACATTCCTGCAGATAGCCGTTCCCGTCGTCCAGACAGGCAATGATAATGTCAAGTGTCATGGCTTCACCTTTCTGCCGGGTGTCCTATTTTATCATTTCTTCGTACATATCGCAGATCTCGTCGACCTTGCCGTTGGCGATGAGATGTCCGTGATCGAGAATGATGGCGCGGTTGCAGATCCTCCTGACCTGATCGCACGAATGGGATACGAACAGTACCGTAACGCCTTTTTTCATCATGCTCTTAAGCTTTTTCTCGCTCTTTTTCTTAAACTTTGAATCGCCGACCGAGAGGACCTCGTCGAGGATCAGTATCTCGGGGTCCACGACCGTGGCGATGGCAAAACCGAGTCTCGCCTTCATACCCGAGGAATAGTTTTTGACCGGTGTGTTGATAAAGTCCCTCAGCTCCGAGAACTCCACGATCTCATCGAACTTCTCGCGGATAAAATCACGCGGATAACCGAGCATCGAACCGTACAGGTAGATGTTTTCCGCGCCGGTGTATTCCTTGTCAAAACCGGCTCCGAGCTCAAGCAGGGGCACCACGTTTCCCTTTACGGTGACCTGTCCCTCGCTGGGCTTCAGCACGCCCGCGATGATCTTGAGCAAAGTGGATTTGCCGGCGCCGTTCAGTCCCAGAATGCCGACTCTCCAGCCGCGCCTCACATGGAAGGTCACGTCCTTTAACGCCCAGAATTCATGGTAGTTGAGCTTGCGTTTTACGAGGCGGATGAAGTATTCCTTGAGGTTGTCCACCTTTTGCTCGGTGAGCCTGAACCTCATGCCCACGCCCTCGAGCGTAACGACCTTCGGCGGAAGCTTCTTTTTCTTTTTGGGCTTTTCCGCCGGAGTAGCGGCAGGTACTGCCCCGGCAGTCTGTTCCGCCGGAACTGCGGCCGGTGTCGTTGCCGGCTCTCCTGCAGGGATCCCGCCGTTTTTTAACTCTGTATCTGACATTTTTACTCTCCAATTTATCAAAGCTGCGCATACGTCTGCGGCAGGCATGCGGACGTCATACGTACAGTATGAACCTGTCCTGCTTGCGCCAGAATACGACCAGTCCGACGGCGAGCAGCAGGACGCTCACGCCCATCGAGTACCAGAGGTGCCACATGTCCATCGCCTGTCCGTAAACACTGTAGAGAACCGTATTCCTGAAATTCACGATCACCGAGTAGAGCGGGTTGTACTTGAATATCCAGAGGTGATGCTGTATGCCGTCGATCTTGTAGAATATCGCACAGGTATACATGATCAGCATCAGCGCGACCGTCCAGAGGTACTCGAGATCGCGGAAAAAAACATTCAGCGTCGCGAGCAGCAGCCCGACTCCGAGAGTCAGTACCAGCAGGATCGTCAGCGGCAGTATCGCGCCGAACAGATGCAGGGTGGGCTTTACCTTCATTACCGCTCCCACGCCCACCAGAACTATGAGCGAGAGCAGGAAAATAACGTAGTTTGAAACGATCGTCGCGGCCGGATACATGTACTTCGGCACATAGACCTTCGCGATCATGGCTCCGTGCGAGCGGATGGACTTAAGCGCGGCCTTCGTGCCGCCCGAGAAAAAGCTGTAGAGCAGGCGTCCCGAAAGGATATACACGGGATAATACCTGTCGCCCCTGCCCAGCAGTTCCGAAAAAACGAGCGTCAGCACGATCATCGTGAGCAGCGGCTCGAGCAGCGTCCAGAACAGTCCGAGGATCGAGCTGCGGTATTTGAGCTTAATGTCCTTTTTGATCAGCTCGTAAAACAGATATTTATATTTTTTGAGATTTTTGATGAACTGTCTCAAAATTACTCCTCCGTACCGTTATCTTTCATGCGCTCCATGCGGTTAAGCGCCGAGAAGATCGCTCTGATGGATGCACGCGTCGTTGATGAGCTGACGCCCACGCCGTAGGTGATAAAACCGCTCTCGGCGTCCATCAGATGTATGTATGCCGCAGCCTGCGCGTTCGAACCCTCGCCGAGCGCATGCTCGGAATAGTCGAGGATGCGCAGCTTCCGTCCGAGCTCCTTCTGCAGACCGGCCTTGACCGCGTCGATGGGACCGTTGCCCTTTGAGGTAAAGGTCTTCTCTTCGCCGTGGTCGGTGTAGGTGATCTCAGCGAGCGTGTGGTAGTTGTCGACCGCCGCTGCGGGGATATCCTCCATCTTGGCGAGCCTGAAATGATAGGGCTCCTTCATGTCTATGTAATTCCGCTTGAACTCCCACATGATGCGGTCGGGCTCAGCCTCGCCCTCCGCCTCGGTCACGCGCTGGATGATATCCGAGAACTCCTTGCGCATGCCCTTGGGCAGCCTGAAGCCGTGGTAGGTCTCCATGATGAATGCCACGCCGCCCTTGCCCGACTGGCTGTTGATGCGGACGATAGGCTCGTAGATCCTGCCGATGTCTGCGGGATCGATGGGCAGATAGGGCACATGCCATACTGAATCGCCGCTCTCGAGGAGCGCCTTGAGGCCCTTGTTGATAGCATCCTGATGTCCGCCCGAAAAAGCGGTAAATACGAGGTCTCCGGCATAGGGATGGCGGTCATGCACGTTCATCTTGCAGAGGCCCTCATAGGTCTTTCTGATCGATACGATGTCGTCGATCGCCAGACACGGATCGACGCCCTCGGCAAACATGTTGTAGGCGATGGTGAGCAGATCGACATTGCCGGTCCTCTCTCCGTTTCCGAACAGGGTACCCTCTATCCTCTGCGCGCCCGCGAGCAGCGCCAGCTCACTCGCCGCCACCGCGGTGCCCCTGTCGTTGTGCGGATGAATGCTGAGTATCACGGCCTCGCGGCGGTTCAGCCTGTCGGACATCCACTCGATGCGGTCCGCGAATACATTGGGTGTATTGTTCTCCACCGTAGCCGGCAGATTGATGATCATCGGATTCTTTTTTTCGGGCTGCCATGCGTCGATAACGGCGTTGCAGACCTCGAGCGCGTAATCGGGCTCGGTCTCGGTAAAGCTCTCGGGTGAATACTCGAGCGTGATCTTACCGGGGAAATCTTTGGCAAATGTCTTAACATGCAGCGCGGAGTTAACGGCCATCTCACGGATCTCGTCCTTGCTCAGATGGTAGACCACCTCACGCTGGAGCTTTGAAGTATTGGCGTAAATATGCACGATGGCGTGTTTCACGCCCTCGATCGATTCCAGTGTCCTGTCGATAAACTCGGGCCTGCACTGAACCGCCACCTGTATCCTGACGTCGTCGGGGATCAGTTTGCGGTCAACGAGCTGCCTTACGAAATCAAACTCTATCTGTGACGACGAGGGGAATCCGACCTCGATGTCCTTAAAGCCGAGTCTTACGAGCATCTGAAAGAACTCGACCTTTTCCTCGACCACCATCGGCTCCATGAGCGCCTGGTTCCCGTCTCTTAAATCCACGCTGCACCAGATCGGGGCCTTATCGACTGTTTTTTCCGGCCAGCGCCTCCCAGTCACCCCGGGCAGCGGATTGCGCCTGTATCTCCTGTAATTCATGTCCTTACTATCCTTTTCTCTTCTCCGCAGTTCAAATGATCGTCCTTATACTCTGGAGCATGCCCTCAGGTCGATCGTCTTCCGCGTATCATAATTTGCAGGCGCGGGCGCGCAGGGTATTTTTTTCAAAACCATCAAACGGTTTTGTTTTGAAAAAAATGTCCCGTTGCAGCCCGCGCCGTAACTAGGCATGCCGCCAAACAGTCTTACTCCGGATTCGACTCGGTGCTGACCTCAGAGATGCGCACCATCACGTCGTTTGCCCTGAACTCGAGATTGCCTTCTGCTCTCGATTTAACCTGTCTGGAATATGTTCCCGAAATGCAGCCGGTCAGGTCGATGAACAGCTTCAGATCCTCGACCGTGAGCTTCTCCAGCTCAGCTGCGGGTCCCTTTACGGTCACCGTCGAGCCTACCGAATAGATCACGCATTCCAGGCCGTCCGCCAGGTTCATCGGCAGGATGCTGCTCTCGTTCAGCTCAAGCGTCTTTTCCACCTTCGGGCTGATCGTTACAACTGCCGAAATGTAGCTGCTCGCGTCCGCGATGAAGCAGTCCACTCCGTAATGCTCATGCAGATAATCCTCCGCGTCCAGACGTACCTCGATGTTCGAGCTCGCTCCGGCAACGCTGCAGGGTATCTCTATCTCGGTGATATTTTTGAGAGCGCTCTCATCCGCCGCGATCACGATGTTCTGAGGCGCGTATTCCGTCTTTTCAACGTAATAGCCGTCCGCGGGCTCCTCCGTGGTCGTGATCCTAATGTCCACGATCTTTGTCGGATAGATGCCGACAGTTACGGGAACAGTGGTCTGCGAGAGGCTTACCTTCTGTGAATCTATCTCATTGCCCTGAAAATCGTAGGCAACGAGCTCACAGTCCGCGGTAAATGTCGCGCTCGCGTCCGAAACGTCCACGATCGCCACGATCTCCTTCACCGACTGCATCTGCGTGACTGATGCGGTCGCCGTGATCAGCTGCGGGCTGCAGGATGTGTCATAGCAGTAATAGCCGGGCTTCAGCTCGCCGTTCAGCACGATCCTTACGTTGAAGGATTTGTTCTCCTGATCCTCGAGCTTTACCGCCATCGTCTCGTTTTTGATCGAGATGGCAACCTCGCTCGCGTGTTCTGAGGTGCACTCAACGGTTATCGACGCCATGAACAGCGCCGTGAGTGAATTGAAATCCGCCGTAGCTATAAAATCGTTCTCAGTGAGCGTATCGACGATCGAGCGCTTGCCCTTGACCTTGATGTCAACCTTGTCACCGGACTCGATCGTATACTGATATCCGCGGTTTGTCAGAACGTTATCGTTCAGTATCTGCACGGGGATATTGTTGAAGGTCTGTGTTACCACCGGGTCCGCCACATTCATGATCAGGAACCAGGTAAATGCGGCGAGGACAATGGAAAGTATCTTCAGACCCAGATTGTGTGTAAGTCTTTCTTTCATTTGTCTGCCTTTCTGCCGCCGACACTGTGCTTCGCAAATGATGCGGCCTTACCGAAAAAGCCCTTTTTGGTCTCCTCGGTATCCTCGGTCTTGTTCTGGAGCTCGATCAGGCGGTCGTAAAGGAACTCACGTCCCACGCGTCTGGTCAGCTCGCCGTTCTCCGCGATCGCCACTCCGCCGGTCTCCTCCGAAACAACGATCGTAAAGCTGTCCGTCACTTCGCTGATGCCGACCGCTGCGCGGTGCCTGGTACCGAGATCCTTGCTGAGTCTGGTATTCTCCGACAGAGGAAGATAGCAGGTCGCCGAAGTAACCCTGTTTCCCCTGACTATTACGGCTCCGTCGTGAAGCGGAGTATTGTGTTCGAAAATATTGATGAGCAGCTGGCTCGTGAGCTTTGCGTCGAGCGCAATGCCGGTCTGTTCGTAATCGTCGAGCTTAACGTTGCGCTCGATAACGATCAGCGCGCCGGTCCTGGCCTTCGCCAGCTCATAGGTGGCCTTTACGATCTCGCCTATCGTCTCGTCCGAGAAAACATTTGCTTCCTGGCTCTCGAAGAAAGGAGTAACGATATTCCTCTTTCCGAGCTGTTCGAGCGCTTTGCGCAGTTCGGGCTGGAACAGGATAACGAGGGCTGTGATACCGACGCCGACACCGTTCTGGAATATCCAGAGTATCGCGTCAAAGCCCAGGATCGTGGCCAGGATATAGAACAGGAACAGTACCAGGATGCCTTTCATCAGAACCCAGGCTCTGGTATCCCTGACCCACTTTATGATGTTGTAGATGAGCACAGCGATGATCAGGATCTCGATCACGTCCATGATTGAAAACTTCATCATCGTGATGGGACTGATCATGTCCAGTATGAATTCTTTAATCGTACCCATAGTCTTCCCCGAAATCAGTTATTGTTGTCGTCATCGTCAAGTGTCATCCAGGTCTCATAATCCCCGTCGTCACCGGGCTTGTCGTCATCGGCGGGTCCGATGTTCTTCATACCGTAGGATGACATGTCCTCATCCCTGTCATAGCGGATGATCTCATCGTCAAAGCCGGTCCCGGCATCATCGAAATCGCTGTCGTCAAACTCCTCGTAGCGGATCTCCGAATCCTTGGATGCGGCAAGCGCAGGCTCCTTTATATAGTCGCTCCTGTTGAACGCGAAACGGTTTTTCTTCTTCGGAGGCTCGGCGATGCGGATGTCCTCCTCTTCCTCTTCGGCCGCGTCAAAGTCATCATTGCCGAATGCCGCATAGGATCCGGACGCGGGAGTCTCTTCGGACTCCTCGTCGTCGCCGTAATCGCTCATGCGCTTGACATTATGGCGAGGGATGCTGACATTGACCTTCGGAACGGCCTTAACGTAGTAGTAATAATCGTCGTCTTCGAACTGTACGCGCTCGATAGCGGTGTAGTCGAGAACCCTCTTGAAGAACTCGAGCACAACTGCGATAACGCCCGATATCAGCGACATCAGGATCAGCTTGCCCGCATTGATAGAAACATTGAAATGCAGTACGGCCACAAGGAAGCCGAGGATGTTGACGAGCACGCCCGCACCGATCGATACAACAAAAGCGAAATCAAAGCTGAATCTGCGGATAATGAATATCGCGGTGATCACGAGCGCGAATACCGCGATGGTGATCAGCATCTGCTTGTTTGCGAGGAACGCGTCGACAACGCCGGTAAACAGCGAGATGACCTCGTCCAGGTTCTTGATGTTGACCTGCACGCCGGAGAAATTCTTGACGATCGAGATCAGATACCAGATGATCACACCGCAGGCGCAGGGGAGCATCGAGAGCGGCGTCGCGATGCAGCCGAGTACCATGGGTACGCAGTAGTGCAGGTTGTACTTCGCCAGAACCGGCACCGCCACTGCGGCCAGAGCCTCCTCGGGAGCGAATCTCATCAGCAGTCCGTAGAGCACCACGAACATCAGGAAGAGCAGTGCCGCCAGCAGTATCGACGCATGAAATACATGTACGAGCATCAGCACCATCGCGAGGAATACCAGCACTCCTCCGGGTGTCACGGCACAGATGGCCGAGAGCAGCAGCACGATCGTCTTTGACGCAAAGCGCTGGTCGTAGCCTATCTCGGAATTGATCCAGTTGAACACCATCGTGCTCAGAAAGAATTTAATTATCGGATTTATTATGAATCTTGCCTTTTGATATATCTTGAGCAAAAGGGTCCTAAACTCAAGCAGTTTCATTACCATGGGATCTTAATCCTCACCTTCGTCGTAATCGTCCGCAGCGCCCTCGGCGTAAGCGTCTTCTTCCCTGTAGATATCCTTCAGTTTTTTCAGCATGCGGTAGTATTTGCCGAGCTTTTTCCTGGAGCGCGCGTACCTGATGGAATAGCCGAGCAGCGTGCATATGAGATATACGCTCATGAGCCCGATGTAGATGCCCAGAGCCTTCCATCCGATCGCCTTATAGTCGATCGTGAGTACATTGTCCAATATATATTGCAGCTTATAGACAGCGAACAACACACAGAGAATGACATAGGATATCGTGACCATCAGCGCGGTCTTTAAAACATTGAACCTGGCGTAGTCCGTCTTGTAGAATTTGGACAGCTTAAAGTCCCTTTTTCCTTCGCCCTTCTCGTAGATCGCAAGCTGCGTCATGATCCTGACTTTTCTGTTGTTAAGCATACAGCCTCCGTTCCTTATGCGTACCGGCCCTGCCCCGTCATGTCAAAAGGGCATAGTTATACACATACATGATAGAGTATATCACACTCTCCGCACAATTACGACACTTTTTTTGTTGCAATTGTTTTACGGGAAATTACATGAATTTTACAAAATAGAACATCCGCGGCGTATTGTGGCACTCCTCGATTTATGCTAAAATCAAAGTGTTACTTAAAACGTGTATTTTTGTGCCGAAGCACAGATCACCGTTCCCGCGTATGACGGATCATGCGCGGTGCGGCTGCAGGCACGGAACGGAGAAGGACTATGTTTAAAAAACAGATCGATAAGCTGGGCATCGCGCCCTCACTGCTGGGATTCGGATGTATGCGCTTCCCCACCAAGGACGGTCAGATCGACGAGGTCGTTGCCGAGCAGATGCTCGACCGCGCTTATGCCGCAGGCGTCACCTACTTTGATACCGCTTATCCTTATCACAACGGCACCAGCGAGCCTTTTGTCGGCCGTGTGATGCAGAAGTATCCCCGCGACAGCTTCTATTTCGCTACGAAGCTCCCGCTCTGGGCCGTTAATTCACTCGACGACGCAAAGAGGCTTTTTGCCGAGCAGCTCGAGAGACTGCGCACCGATTATGTTGATTTTTACCTACTCCACGCATGCAACAAGGACCGTTTTGACAAGATGGTCGAGCTCGGCGTAGTGGAGTATCTGGTTTCGGAAAAGGCGGCCGGCCGCATTAAGTTCCTCGGCTTCTCTTTCCACGATAATTTTGACGCTTTCAGACATATCATAGAGTACAGGGACTGGGATTTCTGCCAGATCCAGTACAATTACATGGACATCGACGACCAGGCCGGCGACGCAGGTGTAGCTCTCGCGGAGGCTCTCAATGTGCCTCTTGTCATCATGGAGCCTGTCAAGGGCGGGTCTCTTGCTGTCCTTCCCGAAGATGTAATGAAGCCCTTTAAGCATCTCGACCCCGATGCTTCCGCCGCTTCGTGGGCACTGCGCTTCGTGGCGAGCAGAAACAATATCAAGGTTGTTCTCTCAGGCATGAGCACACCCGAACAGCTCGAGGATAACCTTAAGACGTTCACCGATTTCAAGCCCCTCACCGAAGAGGAGGAAGAGGCCGTCAAAGAAGTGGCCGACACCCTGCACAAGCGCGTGTTCAACGGCTGCACGGGCTGCCGCTACTGCATGCCCTGCCCGAACGGCATCAACATCCCCGGCAATTTCTCGATCTGGAACGATTACGGCATGTACGAGAACGCAGGCCGCACAAAGTGGAAATGGGAGCATGACATCGCGGACGACGCGAAGGCAAAGAACTGCATAGAATGCGGACTGTGCGAGGAGGCCTGTCCCCAGCACATCAATATCCGCGAGAACCTTAAGGAACTGCAGGAGATGCTGGACAGAGTAACAGCATAACGATCATAAATAAAGTGAAAGAGGCTGCCGCTTTATGCGGCAGCCTCTTTTGCTTTAATAACCGAATTTACCTACCAGCGATTCGTCGTCCTCTATCCATTCGCTGACGTTGATCACGCGGTATTCGTCGTGAGTGTCGCGGATGTAGACTTTTTCGATGCCGGAGTTGATGATCTGGCGTTTGCACATCGAGCAGCTGTTGGAGTTTTTGATGTACTCGCCGGTATCGGCCTCGAGTCCGCAGAGGAACATGGACGCTCCGATCATATCCTGGCGCGCGGCACTGATGATCGCGTTGGCTTCGGCGTGCACGCTGCGGCAGAGCTCGTAGCGCTCACCGCGCGGGATGTTGAGCTCGGTGCGGATGCATTTGCCGATGTCAGAACAGTTCTTCCGGCCGCGGGGCGCACCCACATAGCCGGTCGCGATGACTTCGTCGTTTTTCACGATGACCGCTCCGTAGTGCCTGCGCAGACAGGTGCTGCGGTGCGAAACCACCTCGGCCAGGTCAAGGTAATAGTTTATCTTGTCGCGTCTTTCCATACGTTCCTCCCTTTTTCTATCCACAGACACGGGGACGGTTCCCAGACATGGGGACGGTTCTTCTGTCTTCAGACTTCGAAGACAGAAGAACCGTCCCCGTGTCTGCTTTGCCGTCTCTGCTTTGCCCTTTGTACTGCTTACATGGTCTCTACAGCGGCTCTCTCCACGGGCAGGCTCTTTACGTACTGCTCCATGAACTTGTCGAAGCCGGCAACGTCCTTTGCCACGGGCTGCATGCTCTCGCCCGCATTGCCGCCGAATACCTTATTGTTCAGGAAATCGTCGAGGCTCTCGCCTGCTGATTTATTAACCATGTATGATGCAAGGATAGCCATGCCCCATGCTCCGCCTTCGCCCGCGGTCTCCATTACGGAAACGGGTGCGTTGATCGCTGCGGCAAGGATGCCCTGGCCTACGCCTCTGGTCTTGAACAGTCCGCCGTGGCCGTACATCGTGTCAACCTTTACGCCTTCGTCCTTGAACATAACGTCGCAGCCGTATTTGAGCGTTGCAAGTGCTGAATAAATGTGTGTGCGCATGAAGTTCGCAAGCGTGAATTTCGCGTCGGGCGTACGTGCGAAGATCAATCTTCCCTCGTCAAAGCCGGTTACCGACTCACCCGAGAAATAGTTGTATGAAAGAAGTCCGCCACAATCGGGATCACCCTCGAGCGCCTTCTTAAAGAGCGTGGTGTAGAGGTCGCCCTTGTTGACCTTCGCTCCGATCGTCTCGGCAAATTCGGCGAGCAGACCAACCCATGCGTTGATATCGGATGTGCAGTTGTTGCAGTGTACCATGCCTACGAGCTTGCCCGAAGGAGTGGTGACCAAGTCGATGATAGGATAAACCTTCGAGAGCTCCTTCTCGAGCACTACCATCGCAAATACGGAGGTTCCTGCGGATACGTTGCCTGTCCTTACGGCAACCGAATTCGTGGCTACCATGCCGGTTCCGGCATCACCCTCAGGAGGGCAGAGCGGAATGCCTGCTTCGAGCCGGCCCGAAACATCGAGCTTCTTTGCGCCTTCTGCGGTCAGCTTTCCTGCGTCGTCGCCT
>JAEEXY010000062.1 GCA_016288005.1 Lachnospiraceae bacterium | reverse complement strand
CTGACGATCAGCTTGGGACGTCCTACATCAACCGCATCCGCGTCCGCGATAACGTTGAGCACGTAAACGCTCTCGTTTACGGTCTGCTGCTCGTCGTTCGCGTCGGTGTAGGTAAATGTAAGACCCAGGGTGTTCATGCCCTCGGAGATGCGCTTGCCGCACTTGAACGAAACATTTACATGCTTTGTGGCGCCTGCCGCGATGGAACCTACAGCTACGTAAGGATCGTTGGTCAGGGGCTCAAATCCGCTCGAGGAAAGTCCGCTGCCCGCGATCTTGAAGTTGCTGACTGCGGTCTTGCCGTCATTTACGATATCAAACGAAACGGTAACCTTCTCGCCTGCCTTGGGAGAAGCGGGGGTCTGGGTCACGTTCTTGATGTAGATGTTGTTCTTAACGTCATCGGTGTTTTTGCCCTTCTCGGGTGAAACAAAGAGATAAACGGTGATATTCTCCGAAAACTCCTTGCCGCTCGCGCTGCTGTAGGACACCTTGAGGGTGATCTCATGCAGGCCCGAAGCAACATTCTTCGAAACAACGAAGGGTATGTCAACCTTTTTCGACTTGCCGGACTTAATGTTTTCTACAGCGATAGAATCGGTTGTATAGTTCTTTGTGATGCCGCCTGCCGCTTCAAATCCGCTTACAACCTCAACCTTGATATCCGAAGCCGTCGCAGATCCGTCGTTCTTCAGTGTAAGTTTGATCGAATCCTCGGTCTCGGGTGTGATCTCGGTGTAGTTGTCATCGGTGGCAACGCTGATCGAAGGATAAGCCTTGGTGTCATCCGAACCGGTCTTCTTGATGGTCAGGTAGATGGTCTGGGTGTAGCTCTTCTCTTCGCCGCTCTTGGTCTTACCCGTGATGTTCAGGGTGATCGTGTGCAGACCGGGTTCGGCATCCTCGAGGATCTTTACGGGAACGTCGATCCTTGCTGTTCCGTTGACCGCAAGGTCAGCGATCTTGATCCTGCTGACCGAGTAGTTGGGGATCATGCCCGCATCGAGGGTGATAGTCGTGTAATTGTTGATGGACTGGATATCACCGACATTCTTCAGCGTAAGCGTAAGGTTTAAATTGGTGCCGGGCGTAGGATCGCCGCTGTAATCAACCTTCGAAACGACTACATCGGGTCCCATCAGCTCTGTCGATGTATATGTGGTAAAAGTGATCAGATCGATAGTTTCTCTGTTAAAATCAAAGGTATCGTCATAATAGAATCCGTAGCCCTGGATCGTGAAACTGTTGGTACCGATCTTAAGGTTCTCATCGGCAACAACATCAAAATCAAGAGTATACTTTGCTCCGGTCCTGAACGTGGTTCCCGAGGAAACAAGCTCGTACTCGGCGCCGTCCGGGATCAGTGCCTTGATATTCTTTACGGTAATAAGCTCGCTGCTCGACACAACCAGGAATCTGGTGATGTCAAAGGTTGTCGAAATGGTTACCGGAATGCTGAAATGCGTGGTCTTGCCGGGCTCCACGATAATAAAGGTATCATCGCCCTTGACCGTCTCAATGCCCTTTCCGGCTGCTTTTGCCTCTATAGCTCCTGTGTTCGACACCAGCATGATCGCTGACAGCACTATGGCGAAAATACGCGCCAAATGCCTGTTAACTGTTTTCATTAATACTCTCCCTCCTATTTGGAAACGGTTTGATCCGTTGTTTCGGCTGCCTCGGAGGCGGCCTGTTTTACATTTGTGTTTTCTTCTATACTCTCGACATGTCCGTCTTTTATGCGGATTATCTTGTCGGCGTATGCCGCCAGCGAATTATCATGGGTTACCATGACGATCGTCTGGTTATGCTTTGATGCCATCTCCTTGATCAGATCCATGACCTCTATGGTCGTTCTGGAATCAAGGTTTCCTGTCGGCTCGTCCGCAAAGACCACATCGGGTTTTGCGACAAAGGCTCTCGCTATGCCGACACGCTGCTGCTGTCCGCCCGACATCTCCTTGGGCTTGTGCATCATTCGGTCGCCGAGACCTACCTTTTTAAGTATGCCCCTCGCCATCCTGCGTCGCTTGGACGAAGGCATTTTCTTGAACACAAGCGGCAGCTCGACATTTTCCAGCGCGGTCATCGATCCGAGCAGATTGTATGACTGGAAAACGAAGCCCAGGTTTTCCTGACGGAACTTACTGAGTTTGTTTTCGCTCATCTGCTTTATGGACTGGCCTTTGATGAACACGTCTCCGCTCGTGAGCTTTTCGATCCCGGCCATAAGATTCAGCAGGGTCGATTTGCCCGAACCCGAAGTACCGAGCAGACAGCAGAACTCACCGCGGTTGACCGTAAAGCTTATCCCATCCACGGCATGGATGCGTTCCTGTCCCATCCGGTATATCTTTTTCGCGTTCCGGACATCAATGATTACATCTTTTCCTTCCATTATTTTTGTGAACTCACTCCCTTCCCATGTTCATGTTACGTGATTAGACGAAGATAAACAAGATGCGGTTCCATTAATTTTTCTTTAAATCTTGTTAAGTTTCGTTAACAATTGCGTAAAATCTATACATATTATATCGAAAACTGCGCAGACCCGCAAGTAAAACAGCGCAGACAGTTCCGGGGAAGACATGGGGACGGTTCTTTTGTCTGCGCATTTCGCAGACAAAAGAACCGTCCCCATGTCTTCCCTGGTCTTCTCATATCTTAGCCGTATAACCGTTTAAATTCCATCCACATAGGTTTTAATTACTTCCACGGCCTTATCTATCCCGACCTTTGCGGAATTAACGCAAAGAGAATAATTCTCGATCTTGCCCCACTTCTCGCCGGTGTGGAAGTTATGGTAGTTTGCCCTGCGCTTATCGATCTTTAATATGCTGTCCTCGATCCTGTCGGGGCTCATGCCGTCGATACGTACGGCACGCTCTGCCCTGAAAGGCAGATCGGCATAAACAAAGATGTTCACTACATTATCAAGCTTACGCAGTATATAATCCGCGCATCTGCCGACGATAACGCAGGGTCCCTCGGCCGCGCACTGGCGGATAACATCGGCCTGCGCCAGATAGATCCTGTCATCGAGCGACAGGTTTGAATAGCCGATGTCCTGGTTTCCGAATGTCGCGGTACCGCGCGCTATAGAATAGAGCAGCGAGTTATTGGCGCGTGACTCGGCGGTCTCAAAGGCGATCTCGGCAAAGCCGCTCTCCTTGGCCGCGCGCGTGATGAGCTCGTTGTCATAGAAGGGGATCCCCCATGCCGCAGCGAGCTTTTGTCCGATCTCGCGTCCCCCGCTTCCGTACTGTCTGCTGATCGTAAGTATTTTATCCATAAATGCCTCCGAAACGTAATCTTCCCAAAATAAGACAGATCCGCTTTACTTCCCCATCTACATTATAGGCAAAACAGAAAGTGCTTGCAAGCACGAAAAGAGAAACAATACCCGAAAAGCTTACATAATCCGGATATCCGTCAGCGCAACCTGGTCTCCGGTCAGCGCCGCGTACACGACAGTCCCGGGATCGCCCAGCGTCAGGGTGTTTTCGACGGTTATGCCCATGTTCACGCTCCCGAGCACCACGCGGCTGCCCTTTTTGCGGAAACGCACCTCGAATTCTAGGCCCTCCCTGCAGCTTTCCTTCCATTTGTCCCAGCCCGGGAAAGCGTCCGATTTCTTCATGGTAAATGAATTCGTGCCGAGCTCCTCTGTGCCGTCCATCTCACCGTTGAGTTTAACGGTCGCGTACTCACGGTAATTGCTGCCGTTTACCTGCCCGTCATCCGACGAAAACAGCACCACATACGGACAATGCCATACGAAGTTGGCCGAGGGCAGGCTCTGTCCGAAGAAACGTATGCGCAGGCCGTCGCTTATCTCTATACCCTGCGTCGCGGCCGAACGCGTACGGTCTATCTGTATGTTCGGAATATCGGATTCCATGCGGTCGGTGTAGTTCTTTTTCTTCGCGATCCTCGGGATATCGTCCTCTGACAGCTCGTTCTCGTCCACTCCGATCTCGATGCCGTCGATGCGGCAATGCTCGCCCGTAAGCGCGATATACGACGATTTGGTGCTGTCGGGCAGCGCTGCGATCGCTTCGAACGTGCCCTCAGCGCTCTCAAGCTTTAACCTCAGATGATCCTCGTATCTGCCCGCGGTTATCTGATATCTGTTCGGATCGGCGAGCGCCGCGGATGTCAGGAAATCGCTCTTCATATCGTCGATATTGGTTGATACGCAATGTCCGTTGAACCAGAACTCGCCGTACTCGAGGTAATGATAAGCCTCAATAGATTTCTCGTTGTCATGCACGCGCCTGTCAAACGAATCGAACAGGATTATCGAAGGCGCGCTGAACAGTCCGCTATCAGTACCCGCCGGCGTACTCGTAAAGCTTATCCTGACCGTATTCCGGGAGATATCTACGCCTGCGGTTATGTTGTCCCTGTATTCGCCGCAGACCAGCTCGCCATCGAGCTTTCTGGTCTCCGTATCCTCCGAATGCTGCGCCTTTTCGTCCATGATGCGGATCATGATATTGGAATAGACCGGATCGAACGTGATGCCGGCTTCTTTTACGAACTCCTCGCGAACGATCGGGTCCGGGAGCGGATCCCTCTCGCGCATCTTCATCTTCATGCTGTCATAGGAATCGGCTACCGCGACGATCCTCGCCATCTCGGGAATATCCTCGCTCTTGAGTCCGTCGGGATATCCGCTGCCGTCGTAGCGCTCGTGGCTCGAGCGCGCAACCTGGCTCAGATACGGGTATTCACTGATACCCGAGAGTATCTCGCTCGTGATGATAGGCTTTTCCCTGCGGATCCTTTCGCCTCTTTCACCCGGCTCTCCGGCCTCCACTATCATCTCGTCGGTAAGAGAGACCGCGCCGACGTCGTTGAGCAGCGCCGCGTAATATACGCGCTCGCACTCCTCGTCACTCTTGCCGGCCTCCTTCGCGATCTGCTTTGCCAGCGCCGCGACTCTGCGCGAATGGCCCTCCAGGAACGAGTCCCTGCGCTCAACCGATTCAACGAAAGCGTTGGCCGTCTGATCGAACAGGCGCCGCATGCCCTGCTGCTCTTCCTCTAAATTCTGCAGCTCGATCGCGTGCGCCCTGACGACCGTATCGTTGATATCGAGATATGTGAAAATATAGAGCGAAACCGAAACGATCACCATCGCCATGTTAACGATGGACAGTCCGTATGTGAATATCTGTATGATGCCGACCACGATCGGGACGAAAATATACAGCGTCAGCGCGATCTTGATGAATTTGCTGAGCCGGTCGCGGTACTGCCTGACAACGGTGTACTGGATGAGCGGGCAGACTACCGGGATGACATAAGCGATCAGGAAGCCCCATCCGCGGTGGTATTTGTTGTACTCGTCAAAGTAATAATATATGTCGGTAAATGCGCTGACCAGCGCCAGAAGCATGCCGAACGCTGAGACCACTGCAACGACCTTGAGCCTGTCCGGGGCGCTCTCGCGGATCTTTTTGTCGTCCGCGGTCAGCAGATCTATCAGAAACAGGTTAAACCCGAAAACGATCGCCGAAGTCAGGAAAAATACCATACAGTTTGATACTCTTACCATGACCCATCCCGTGCGGCTCACATCGCCCGAATAGACATAGGCCAGCCGGTCGAATGCCAGCAGCAGTGTGGCAGTAACCTCCATATTGATCATTACCCACTTACGCCGCTTCGACAGAAAGCGCGTAAACAGCAGCAGCGCCGCAATGGTCATGCAAACGGCGCACAGTGCCAGCATGATATCCAATTGATAAGTTCGTATCAGCTCAAACATACGTTATCTCCTATCGGACAGCCGTTTATTTATGCAGGACAAAGAACTCCGCAAGCTTTTGCAGCAGCTCCTCTTTCTTGATATTCTTCAGGAAATAACCCTCCGGGCGCAGCGCGACAACTGCCATAACGCTCTCCTTGTCGCCTTTGCCTGTCAGGAACATAACGGGGATGTTCTTCGTATCTTCCTCGCTCCTCAACATCTCGAGCACCTGCGGCCCGCTCGTTACCGGCATCTCATGGTCGAGCAGGATCAGGTCTACCTTGTTCCTGCCGAGCCATCTGATCGCCTGCAGTCCGGAGTTGGCCATCGTGACATTGTAGTCCTCCTTCAGCCATTCGCGCACCATCGACAGATACTGCGGGTCGTCGTCCACGATGAGGATACGCTTCTTAAACTCGCCCAGAGCCAGCTTTTTGAAGTAATCCTTGACGGACTTTACAAAGCCCTCGTTGTCCACGGGTCTCTCAAAGCCCATGTAAACGAGTCCCATCGGGAATTTGGCCGTGTATTCCTTCAGATCGTCGGACTCGCCGATAAGGATCGCCTGCATGTCCTTTTCCTCCATCCGGTCTATGAGGAAATGTATGACCTCCGGATTCGGCTTGACCTCCTCGTCGATATAGATTGCGATGAGCGGCTCTTCACCTTTGAGGCTCTCGTTGATGTCATCAACGGTCAGCGGCAGATACTCGCACTCACAGCCCGCATCCGTGACCTTTTTCATCAGGACCCTGATGATAAAACTCTCCTTCGGTCCGAGTATCTTCATTCTGTTCTTAACCATGGGATTCTCCCTTCTGTCCTATCAGTTCTTCCATGCCGTCCCAGTCGATGGACTTCATTTTATGCTTAAACTCTTTAAGGAACTTCTCGTCTTCGGGCGGCAGCTTATAGCCGCTCAGCTGTTCGACGATCATCTCCACCGCATCGTAATCCATCTGCGGTATCATCTCACCGAGAGCCATATACGCATCCTTAAGCTCGCTCTCGGGGATCGGCTCTTTGCCTTCGTCAGATGCCTCTGATCCGTCATCATCAAGGCCCGCGAGCTTATCCTTGAACGCGAAGTAATCGCGCATCAGCTCATCCGCATGCGCCGCAATGAAATCCGTATCGCCCTTGTTGCCGGCATTCTCCAGCGCTTCGCAGAGTCTCGAGAGAGGCATCGCGCCTATGATCCTCGCGGAGCTCTTGAGTGAATGGACTTTTATCGTGTACAGCCTGTAATTTCCGCTCTCGTACGCGTCGTTCAGGACTCTGGCGTTGTCGTCGATCGTATCAAGGAACAGCTTCAGCGCGAATATATAATTCGTGATGCCGCCGGAATTCTTAATGCCCTCGTCGGCATCGACGCCCTCGGTCTGCCTGATCCAGAGCATATTTTCAGGCAGTTCTTTAAGGTCCTCACTCTCCGCAGCCTCCGTAGGCTTCTCCATGAGTTCCTCGGGCAGATGCTGCATGATCGTTTTCTCGAGCTTAACGCTGTCAACCGGCTTGGACAGGTATCCGTTGAAGCCCTTTGACTTATAGAACGCCTCGCCCGCCGAGGCATTGGCCGTCAGGGCGTATACAGGCAGGTCCTTATATTTCTCACGTATCTTCGCGAGCGTTTCGATACCGTCCATACCCGGCATCATATGGTCGAGGAGAACTACCTGGAACTTTGAATTCTCCAGCAGTTCAAGGCACTCTTCACCGCTCGAGGCGGTGGTCACGAATACCCTGGTAGCCTTTAATAGACCCCTGATGATGTTCAGGTTCATCGGGTTGTCGTCGACTACGAGTATATCGGCATCGGGAGCCACGAACTGGGGAATGTACGGTCCCTTCGCCGCTTCGCTGTCATGCTCGGTAAATATGCCGATCGGCGTCGCGTCCACGATCCTCTGTCCGACGGTCAGGATAAACTCCGTGCCCTCGCCGTAAACGCTCTCGCAGGTCAGCTCTCCGCCCATCAGGTTCGCGAATCTCCTCGAGATGTCGAGTCCGAGACCCGTGCCCTGTATGCCGCTGTTCTGCTCCTCATCGAGGCGCTCGTATGCGGTAAAGAGCTTGTCTATGTCCTCCGGCTTTACACCGATACCGGTGTCCTTGACGGAAAACTTCAGCGTGCACATGTCATCGGTGCGCTCCGTCATCGAAACGCTCAGGCAGAAGCCGCCTATCTTCGTGTATTTGACCGCGTTGGTCAGCAGGTTCAGGACGATCTGCTTGATCTTTCCGTCATCGCCGTAGAGGCGCTGCGGCAGGATCTCATCAACGACCACGTCGAAGGTCAGCTCTTTTTGCGTACTGCGCACGCGTATCATCGAAACGGCCGAGCGCAGCATCTCGCGGATATCGTATTCCTGCTCCACCAGATGCATCTTGCCCGATTCGATCTTCGACATGTCGAGCAGGTCGTTGATCAGGCCGAGCAGCGATTCCGACGCGTTCCTGATATCAAAAGCATAGTTCATCATCGACATGAAATAGCCCTTCGGAACGCCCGTCGCGTCCTCACGCAGGACCATCTCGTTCATGCCCATGATCGTATTGATGGGTGTTCGAATCTCATGCGACATATTGGCAAGGAATCGTGACTTCGCGGTATTCGCGCGCTCCGCCTCGTCCTTTGCCTGTCTGATCGTTTCGTACTGTCTGCGGATGACGGTCGTCTTCATGAAGCGCCATACGATAAAGCCCGTAGCGGCAATGATCAGCGCCGCGAGGATAAACCTCACGATGAACAGCTCCATGACACGGGGCTTTTTAAGCAGGTTAAATGCGCTGTCGGAAAGCACCGTTTTCCCGTCTCCGCCGAGGACCTGCACGTGCAGGATATAGTTACCGTAGGGCAGATCCGTATACTCGATCGCTCCGAGCCGGTCCTTCGTAACCGTGATCCCGCCGTCTCCGGCGCCCTCGAAATAAATGTACACCAGAGGGTTCATGTTCGTATAATCCAGGACTGAGGGCATGATGCTGACCCTGCCCTTTGACGCGGGGATCTTATATATGCCCTTTTCATCGGGCAGTATCCGTTCATCGTCGCAGTATACCGAATCAAGCGCTATCCTGATCATATTGCTCTCGTCGAAATAGTTGTCGATATTGACGCGGATAACGCCCTTTCTCGCTGCGATATAGAGGTTTCCGTCGGTATCGGGCGCGCTGTAGGCATTGCTCGTCATCGAATAAGGCAATCCGTTCGCTATCGTATAGAGCCTGTAATCCTCGACACTGTTGGCCAGCATTTCATCGGCCTTCACACGGAAGAGGCCGTAAGAAGAAAGTATCCAGAGCTCTCCGCTCCTGTTGGGATACAGATCGTAGTTGTTGTTGTAAGGGAACGTGGTCACATTGATGATGGACCCGTCCTTCATATACTCTATCGAGTTTGAGGTAACGATCCAGAATACCTGCCTCTCATCGTCCCATTTGATCCTCATGACGACATCGCTCGAGAGCCCCTCATCCCTGTTGATGCGGGATACGCTCTTATCGTCTATGACATATATGCCGTCGCCGTCCGAACCCACATATATCCTGCCGTCCGGCCCTTCGGCAACCGTAAGGAATACCGTATTTTTGATAACGTCGCTGCTGCCGACAGTCCTCACCACCGCGCCGTCCTTTATGATCGCGAGTCCGCCGTTGGTGCCGGCCAGTATCCTGCCGTCGGCCCCCTGTACGACCGCGCGCACCTCGTTGCTCGGCATGCCGTCTTCGGTGGTATAGGAATATATCGTCCCGTTTGGCAGGCGGCATACGAGTCCGAGACCGCCGGTATAGGTCGATACCCAGATGCGTCCTATGTCGTCCTTGAGAATGCAGCGAACGCGGTTCTCTCCGATGTATTCGGTCAGCCTGTCCGTAAGGGGATTCCCGTACTTGTCCACGGCTCTTAATCCGTTGTCGGTACCGATGTAGACCGTATTGCCGCTCAGCGCCACCGCATTGACCGCCGACTCGGTAAAGCCCGATGCTTCCGTCAGATCGACGAAATTGTTTGTCACGACCTTTAACACGCCCTGTGTGGAGGACGCTATCCAGAGGTTGCCCTGATAGTCGGACGTGACCATCTCGATCGCGCTGTCCACAGGCGTATTCAGCAGCTGATGAAAAGTATCGTACTCGTCCAGATATCCGGCCTCGGAGGTTGATGAAACCCACACCCTTCCGCAGTCGTAGTTCATCCAGTGTATGTTAGATATGGGCGAAACGGATATCCGCTTCATTTTTGAAGCTATATCGCCGAAACTGCCGTAATAGATGTAATCTCCCGAGGTGCCGATATAGACATGTCCCGGGAACGAAGGGTCCGCAAGGATAGTGGTTATCCTGTCGATGCCGAGCTCTTCGCCCGAATAGACCTCGCTCACGCCGCAGTCGTCTATCGCAAAGATCAGGCCGCCCGAAGTCTGTCCGAATATGCGGCCCGCGATATCCGTATCGAGTCTGAGTACGCGCTCCTGATCGAGCCTGTCATCCGATATCTGATGCATGGTCCCGCTGCGGTCGACATACACGAGTCCCGCGGTGGTCCCGATTATCACATTGCCGTGCCTGTCCTCCGCAAAGCTGCGGATCGATGAAGCCCTGAGACCGTCCTTATACGAATAATGAGTCCTGTCCGCTCCGTCAAGGACCACCACGCCGTTGTCGTTGGTCCCGACCCAGATGCGTCCGCGGCTGTCCTCGAAAAACGCGCGCGCGCTGGTCAGACCGTCGGATGAATCCAGTCTTTCGAACACCGAACCGTCGTATCGGATAACGCCGCTGTAGCCGCCGATCCAGACATATCCCGCCGTATCTCCGAGCAGGAACATCGCGTCGGATGTGGGCAGCCCGTTCGTCGCGTCATACAGGGTCGATGTGTATCCGACGCCGCGCACCTGACCCGAGGCAGCATAACCGCCGCCCGCAGCGATCGTGCCGGCACTGACGCGAACAACATCGTCCCCGCCGAAAAACGAGGCAGCCCGGCCGGTAACCGGGAACAGCCCCACGGTCAGGGCACATATTATTATCAGCAAAACCGCCGATAT
This sequence comes from Lachnospiraceae bacterium, assembly GCA_016288005.1. Taxonomy (GTDB): domain Bacteria; phylum Bacillota; class Clostridia; order Lachnospirales; family Lachnospiraceae; genus RUG11977. Next base: position 7,311 of record JAEEXY010000062.1, on the reverse strand, counting down.
CATCCTTTTGTGCTTCATCAGTCGAACAACCTCCGTCAAACCGCTTTTCCGCTGTATTTGTTCAGGATAACCCTGACCTCGGGAAGCGAATCCATAAAAGCTTCAACACATTTCGGATCAAACTGCGTGCCGGCGCCCTCATTGATGAGCTCCAGCGCTTTTTCGATCGGGAATGCCGGCTTATACACACGCGGAGACGTAAGCGCATCGAATACGTCCGCCACTGCCATGATGCGCGCCGAGAGCGGGATCACCTCGCCGTGCAGGCCCTCGGGATAGCCCTTGCCGTCCCATCTCTCATGATGGTAGCCCGCCATGTTGCGCGCCTCTTTGAGGTAGTTTCCGCCCTGTATCGTGCTGATCGCCTTTTCGATGATGGCCTTTCCGGCGGTAGTATGAGTCTTCATGATCTCAAACTCCTCGTCGGTAAGCTTTCTCGGCTGGTTCAGCACGCCGTCGGGAATGTTGATCTTTCCGACATCGTGCAGAGGCGCCGAACGTACCACGTCGGAAATGAACTTGGGCGTGATCTTTTCGGCATAATAGCCCTTTTTCTTGAGGGCCTCAACGATTATCTTTACATATGCCGCGGTTTTCTGTACATGCTCGCCCGTATCGGAATCCCTGCTTTCAACAAGGTCCGCCATAGTTATGATCAGACCGTCCTGCATCACTGCAGTCGACTCCGACAGACGCCTGATATTGCGCATCTGCTCGGCCTGATTGAGCGTCATTTTGCAGATTGCCTGGTACAGCCGCTCTATCTCGTCACCGGTATGGATATCGAGCTTTCTGATGCGGCGGACATTGTCGTCAAGCGCCGCCTGATCGCTGCCTGCCTCCGCAAAGCTGTCTATACAGTAGACCAGGTTCGATACCGGATATGTCGAATACATCTCCGTTATCCACAGCTCGAAGAATACAACGAGCATGACGATACCCGACACAAAGAGCAGTGTCTTAAGGATAAACTCATTGATGTACGATCTCAGATCATCCACCGAAACCTCAGCTATGACATAAGCTTCCGTCTCTCCGTAGCGATCGCGCACAGTACCTGTCACCGCTATCAGCTGCCCCCATGAATCGTTTGTCTCGAGCGGTTCCGCTTCCGCGCCCGCATTGACTGCAGCCATGTAATCGGTCAGCTCCTTTTCCAGCTCAAGTACCTCTCCGGTGCGATACGGCGCATGTACTCCGTCCATTCCGGGAGTATCGAGCACGCAGCGTCCGACGCCGCCTGTCATGCTGACGACATACAGATATGCGACATTCCTGTAAGATTCCCTGATCTTTTGCAGCATAGCGGCCGCACTTTCATACTCCGGTGCGTCCTCCCCATACTGCTTGATCGAAGAGACGGTTTCCGCATCCAGCAGCCCGACAGTCATCTCTACCGCGCCCTGCGCCTGACTGATCCTCTCAGCCCGTTCGTTTGAGTAATACTGCTTTATGCTGACCCAGCACACCGATATCACGATGACAAGCGCAGTCATGACGACCATTTCGGCGGTACGTACACGCACCGAATACCTGACTCCCGAAGAAGTTCTCCGTGCCGATACCCGCTCCTCCCTCGGCAGCGGGTTCTGCAGCCATCTGCTGCTGCGTATCCTGTCGATAATGCGATTGGGTATCAGCCTGAATATAAGAATTACCAAGCCGCACATAACGGCCTTGTCCATGAGATTGACCAGGATGTTTATAATGATATAGGCAATAAGATATGCGGCTCCGCTCTCAAATCCGATGGCAATGACCGCATCATTGATGATCGTTGAGAAGCCCGCGATCATCAGCCCCCGGCTGACCAGGGGACACAGAACACCGGACAGGAGCGCTGAAATGATAACGAGCCTGACCGAGGCTTTTATTATGCTGTCTGAATGTTTTCGGATGATCTTTGCAGCAAAAAAGGCTATAAAGGCATAGATAAAAGAATAATAGAATGCGTAAGGGAAGAAGATAGTGCTGACAAAGCAGGTCAGTACCGCCGTCAGTACCCCGTAAAACGGTCCGAGCAAAGTCGCAACACAGATCGTCCCTGCCGTATCCAGCATGAACGGCATCCCCATGCTGTACATAAAATAAGACAAAACGACATTAACGATGATCCCGGCAACGACCGGTATCAGGTTCATCAATCTGGTTCGGATTAAATTCTTTGCTCGTGAGCTCACCTGTGATCCCTCCAAACAGAGTCTTTACTTAATATTTTATTATACCAATTTTTTCCCGTACAATCAAGAAATGCCGCTGCAAACGCAGCGGCATATGTTGCCCCTTAAGCTATCATATTGTCATTCTTCGACATGTTCCTGACTTTCCTGATCGCCAATACCGACATTATTACAACAAAGACGATGAATACCACGAGGAATGCGTCATATCCGGAACTCAGGCAGAAATCATAAGTGCCGTGCAGCAGGACGGGTATCCAGAGAGCTTTCCTCAAATACGAGCGGGATCCGCGCTCATCGCCTCCCACAGACGCATACTTGGCCATACCGTAGTAATAGCCCATGAAAACGGCAAACACCACATGTCCCGGAACCGAGAGCAGTCCGCGTCCGACGGCGGTTCCGAGATCCCCGTCGATCAGATACATGATATTCTCCACGGTCGCGAAGCCAAGCGAGGAGCATACAGCATAGACCGCGCCGTCAAAGGTGTAATTGAAGGCCGGATGCTTCCATGTCGCCTTTTTCAGGACAAAGTATTTACCTCCCTCCTCCACGAGCGCCGTCAGGAGGAAATTGTCGATGATGATAAAGACCATGGACTTCTCATCAAGAAAATTCAGGAGCAGATACTGGGCCCCCATGCCGATCACGATCGCGCTGACAGTGGTAAGGGCGCCGAAAATGAACAGCTTGACGAGGAGTCCCACGGGCTCCTTTTCGATCTTATCTTTACGCCAGATGAATATAAACAACACAATGCTCGGTATTATCGCAAGCCAGACCATAATATGCCCTCCGGGAAGAATTTACTCTACTGTAATTTGCATTATACCATAAGGTCGCCTCTGTATGTCTTAAATCTCTGCCCTGACGAATAAACAAACTCACCGTTTTCGATCATTTGCAGGATCGTCTCTTCCGAAGCCCACTTTGCGTCTACGGTTTCACCCGGTTGAAGGACAATCTCCGAAATATCAACGTCCCTGTTTAGCAGAAACATATCCAGAAAATAGTTTTTATGCTGATATGTGGCAAAAAGATGCAGTTCGGAATCATTAGCCCGGATTCCGATTTCTTCCTGCATTTCACGGACCGCGGACTGCTCTGTACTTTCCCCTGCCAGCGTCCCTCCGCCCGTAAATTCCCACAGATTCCCCGACTTCTTGTCAGGGTGTCTTTTTGTAATGAGAAATTCTCCCCTAGAATTCCTCATCCATACTTCCGCGCACACGTAATACTCGCCTTCCGCAAATGCTTCTCCCCTTACATGCGTGCGATTTAACGGCTGCCTATTGCTGTCATATAAATCCCATAACTCCATCTGACCTTCCCCTTTTTTGTAACAAATATTTATTGAACCTGAAGTGCATCGTTCACATTTATTATATACCTTTGCCAAAGATGACACCTCTACTGTTTTCTAATGACTTCCGCTACACCAGTATAATTGATATATCTGCAATTTTGGAAAGACTCGTAGTAATCGCCGCAGTACACAACTGTCATCTCGGCGGAATCAGCTTCACTACTGCAAAACAATTTCAGATTCTTGGCAAAATCTTTGTTAGGGGTCATAGACGACTTTATTTCAAAGGGGAACAGGATTCCTTCCTTTTTCAAAATCATATCTACTTCAACACCCTTTTCCGTCCTTACATAGAATAGATTCGGCTCTTTGTTATCATTCAGCCGCGTTTTTGTTGCCTCAAGGACGACGATATTTTCAAACAGGTTCCCTCTTAAGGGGTCTCGCGATGCCTGCCGTGCGCTCTCGATGCCAAGAAGATATGCCGCCAGCCCCGGCTCGACAAAATACACCTTAGGTGATTTCACAATCCTCTTGCTGATATTTGAAAAATAGGGCTGTAATCTGAAAACAACAAATGAATCTTCCAATACAGAAAGCCATTCGCCCAGCGTAGTGGATGATACTCCTACCTCTCCTGACATACCGGAGAGATTTACGACCTGTCCTACTCTTCCGGCAAGTAATGTTAAAAACCTTAAAAATGCGTTTAAGTCCTTTACCGCAATCATTTGCCGCAGATCTTTTTCAATATATGTATCCAGATAATCCCTATAGTACACATATGGATCTCTTGCATTGTCTAAATATAACTCGGGCATAAATCCTCGAATTATATTATCATCTAGTTCTTCCAATTTCCCGTATTCCGCTATCTCTTCAAGACTAAGCGGAAATAATGTATGGATTGTTGTTCTTCCTGCCAGTGATTGAGCCACTGCCTCACGCAGTCTTGGCTGATGACTGCCGGTCAGAATGAATCTTCCAACTTTTCTCCTATCCTCATCTACTCTGACCTGAATAGCCGAGAGAAGCTCCGGTACACGCTGAACCTCATCAATAATCATAGGTTCTCTGTATTTTTTTAAAAAACCAATATAATCATTCTCTGCCAGTTCCCTTGCTGCTTTATCCTCAAGATTCACGTAGGTATAATCCGGAAAGAGTTTTTTCACCAAAGTCGTCTTCCCTGCCTGCCGCGGTCCAAGTATTGTAACAACAGGAACCTGCGATACACTTTTTCTAATGGTATCCTCAATTTTTCGGTTGATCATAAAAATGCTCTCCTTCCAAGGTACCTATATTATATATATTTAGGGCGTAAATTTCAAGTTCGATTTGAATATTACGCCCTAGTGTCATCCCTCGGAAGCTCAGCCCTGCCCCCATCTCGACGTCGTTTTCACGAAGTAATACTTTTCTCAGTGTAGCGCCCGTTCCATGTCTATTTTATTAAATTGAATTTGCGAAACTAATTATACGTTATCAGTCTCAAATCGATTTTTTTCAAAGTTTTCTGCTTTTCATCGATTATATTGCGTTGGTACATAAAAAAGGCTTTCTCATTTTGGATTCGACCAACGAATACCATCAATTAATAAAAGCTCTTGCAACTAACAAGGCGCTGCAACATCGCAACATTCTTGCAACAGAAATATGAAGAGCCATATTCACCTGCTCTCTATATAAACATTTCTTTCTTCTCCGTTTTGATTGAAATCCATGATCTCCTTGTCTGTTTTTAAGATAAGCCTTTCAAAATATATACCGTATTCCTTTTCGATGTTTTCTATTTTTTCAACTGTATAGCCCGAAATATCCGTTCCTTCGGGTACATAAACATTCATCTCGACCACTATCAGGTCTTTTCGATCTCTGTCCCTAACAAAAGCTTTCACTTCTCCATCGGAAAGCACAAGAGAGGCAGGCAGACGCATGATAGTCTCCTCTTTAGAAAACCACGATCCCATTGCACCATGTTTCAGACTATCGTTGGTTTCGGCTTCCTGTTTGTCAGCCTTGTTATCGATGATCCACTCTTCTGCTCCCATTGAAAGCACAAATGTCATATTGCTGTATTCATCCTTATCCGTAATCAATTCATCTATTCCGAGACTTTCTTGCACAAGTAAGCGGCATTCATCATAAAACTCCTGTCTTAAGTCCTTCCCCGGGTCAAGATACAGTTCCCCATTATTCACATTCAGCAGGTAAGCATAGGTTTCTTTGCCGTCTGAGAATTCGCCTTTCACAAAACCTGACAGAAATATGGGACCGCCGGTAAGCTGGCAAAAGCTGTTTTCCATGCTTAAAACCTTTCCGTCAGGACAGTTTGCGCGTATCCATTCGTCCATTCTTTCCGCTCCAGTCTTAAGTTCTTCCCCGGCTTCTTCTTTCGTATATTTCTCCCTTAACCCCCTTGTCATATCGCAGCCCATAAGCACGAGACCGGACATTACAAGGATCAGAACACTGCATACAATTCTTTTGATTCCGCTTTTCCTATGCATACAGATCCCCTTTCACAGTCTTATTATCTTTGTGATATATACATCATCTCTATGTTAACCTAATAGCTGTCTTCTAGCTGATAATAGTATACTCCATCGCTAATGATAACACAATGAAGACGGAGAATGGATCAAGACCGATGCCTACCACACCTTCTTAAGAAGGCTGTGCCAGTCCAAGGGGTTCAAGGTCACCAACAACCATGCCTTAAGGATGTCCCTTAACTCAAACGTACTGCTCCCGATGGGGATCACCGCAGCTGACAGGGCGGCAATGCTGGGCCATTCGGTCCAGACAAACCTGCTGTACTACAGCTATGAGCAGAAGAACTATCTGGATTATGTCGGCAAAATGCTCGACGAGCAGTATGAAAAAGAGCAGGAAGAGGGAACCCCCGGGAACCCTTCGAACATCATTTTTCTTACAACAAAGAGAGCCCGGAAAGCTTGATTTCTCAAGCATTCCGAGCCCTAACCCACTGCGGAGTAAGAGACTTGAATTTTTTTAAGTTAGAAATACGCAAAGAAAGGGGTTCTGACACCGTCTGTTTTTGGGAACCCCGGGAGGGGATCCCTCTACTTAGTCTTTCCCTGTCCAAGCCAATCTACCAGGACATCATAGGTTTTCTTAATGCTGTCTTTACGTACAACAGTTATAGGATAATAGCGGCACTCAGCCTCCCAGTGCGTAATAATATCCGCCTTATCCCGGATATACTTGGGAACATCAATACTGACTCCGCTGTCATCACAACGCTTTAACAGAACATCAATGTCGTGCCCCCATAAAGTCAAACCTTCCAGTTCGGCTTTCAGTTTGATCGTCTTTTCAACGGCTTGTTGCATATGATATGCAGCCTGAAGTCGTATCGCTTTGTTGTCATCGGCATAGTTTTCTACAACAAGTCGTAAATCTGCCAAAATCAAGGCTTTATACAGCTTCTGCTCTTTGGTCATAGACTAAAACCCCATCTTTTTCTATCTGTCTCCACAATGGACTGCGCTTCATTGAAGAGATATCTTTCTTGCCACCGTATGCCAACAGATCAAATTGATTCGGGAATCTGTCATACAGGGCATACTTAAACTCTTTGTAACGCTTATTTGCCCCAAATACAGCTGTTGTCATACTCTGCGACTTAGGCTCAATATATAGATCTATATCTGATTGCTCGGTTGCCTCATTCCTGGAATAGGATCCAAAGAGAATAACAATGCCAAGAATATCAGAAAATTCGTTGCAAATCGCACGTAATTCTTCAATAACATGATCTCGTTCCGACATATGTTAACCTCCTCTCCGTTTCAATTA
>JAEEXY010000061.1 GCA_016288005.1 Lachnospiraceae bacterium | reverse complement strand
GATTTAGCCCCGGTGAACGCGCCTCCGGGCTACGGGTGTTGTTCTTCTTCTGTAATAATAATCCGTCTGAAAATCATTGTCAATCAAAATTAGCACTCATTTGCCATGAGTGCTAACATTTAATAAATTGTTTATTTTCTTTTAATGATCGTGCCCTCACATCTCTTCGAACTCTATCCCGTTGCGGGTCAGGAAACCGCGCATATTGTCGTCCCATTCCTTCTCTCCGGTCTTGTCCAGAGTAAAAACCGTATGGGAAATGCCGGTCACGAGCAGCAGATTGTTGTTGTCGAAGCGGATGTTGAGCAAATAGGTCAGATCGCCCTGTCCGGGCTTTTTAAGGACCAGCTTCATCGAGACCGGAAGCCGCTTCCCCCTGATCATCTGGGTAACTATCGGCTTTGTCTGCTCCCAGCTCTGAAACGCGGCATCGGGCTTTTCGTCATCGCCGAAAAACGCCCGGTTTATCTGCCCGTCGATATGATAATCGACAGCCACGCTGATATCGCCCTCAACAAAGCTGAAATTGTCGAAGGACGTACCGCCGAAAAGCTGCGACATGAAATTCTTAATATCGGTGACATGGAGTGCGATCATATACCTTATCCCTTTTCTTTGCCTGCGCCCTGCTTAACGGCCGCATCTTTGCCTTTTTCCACCGCAAACACGGCAATGCTCCGAGGTGCTACGCGGCAGGTCTTTCCGCCGTCGAACACGGTCTTCGGATCGGTAGCGAACACGAACCTGAAGGTACTGTGATGAACCGAGGGCAGATCGAATTCATGCTCCTCCCAGTGCATATTGAAGGTCACGTAAAACGAGGTGTCGCGGTTCACGCGGTCGGTGATCGCGTATTCGCCGTTGAGCAGCATGCCCAGAGTCCTCGAGAAATAGCCGAAATCGGGATACCATGCCTTGGTCCCGTGGAACGAAACGTCAGGGCATCCGCTGTGGATATAATCCGAGCCGCGCAGCTCTATAATGTTCGCGAATATCCTGTGCGCTTTGCGCAGCGCGATCATGTCCTTTGTGAAACGCCTGATCTCATTCGCAAAAGCGTTGTTCTGCCATACGACCCAGCCCTGCGCGTTGTCGCAGCAGTAAGGGTTGTTGTTTCCGTAATGCGTGCTGCCGCACTCGTCTCCGGCCATCAGCATCGGAGCGCCCTGTGACATGAAAAGCACCGCCAGCGCGTTTTTGATCATCTTGAGGCGCAGTCTGTTGACCGCCCTGCCCGCGGTAGGTCCCTCCACGCCGCAGTTCCAGCTGTGGTTGATCTCGCGCCCGTCGAGGTTTTTCTCGTTATTGGCCTCATTGTGACGGACATCGTAGGAAAAAACGTCCGCCAGCGTAAAACCGTTGTGATCGGCAAAGTAATTCACCTTTGCCGCCAGGTTTCCGTTGTCGCGTATCCTGTCGGAAAACTCCTTAATGACGCCCTCGTCGCCGATCAGGAATCTGCGTACCGCCTTCATATAATCGTCGTTTGACTCCGCGAGCACGGGTCTTTCGCGAAGACGCAGCGTCCCTGTGCAGTCCTCGCTCCAGTGATCGCGTATGAGCTTTACGCTCTTAAGATACGGATCGGTCGCGGCCAGTCTCGGCGAAAAACTGCCGCTCATCAGCCTGAAGCCGTCGATATGATAGGTCTCGTGCCAGAAGCGCAATACTTCGAGAGTCAGGATATCGGGCACCTGCGGCGTAAAATCCATCTCCATCAGCACTTCGATCCCTGCTGCGTGGAATGTCTTTACCATCGCGGCAAACTCCTCGCAGACCTTTTTGGGATCTGCGGCATATGCGGTCTTCGGAGCGAAATAATTTGCAGGAGAACCGTAGCCCCAGTAGTTGATCCTCGCGGGCTGTCCGAAGCCTGCGGGCATCACCTCGTCAAAATCGTAACAGGGCATAAGGAGCACTGCGTTGAAGCCGAGGGATCTGATATACTGAACCTTAGCGGTCACTGCCTTAAAGGTTCCGGGGGCCTCAGCGTGCGCGCTCGCGTCCTTCGAGAATCCGCGCACATGGAGCTTGTATATGATCAGGTCGGAATAATCGATCCTCTTGTGCGCGCGGTCTGAAAACTTAAGCGCCTGCCCGGGCATCGCGGCACGCACATAATCACGGTCAAAGCCGAATATGCGGTCTCCGCTCATCCTTACGGCATAGGGATCGTTCATCACGCCGAGGTCCGTCTCAAAATCGTACTCATCGGCGCGTGTGCCGAATTCACAGAAAAAAACGGAGTTATGCTCGGGGTCTTCCTTCATGACAACAACTTCCTTCGGCTCGGGAGCGCCCGCGTCGTACAGCCTCAGGCGGCATGTACGGGCAGACTGCGCGAATACCGCCGCGGTATATATGCCGTCATGTTTAAAAATACCCAGTTTATGCATAGTATCTCCGTTTTTCCTAATCAGTCTTCCGTTTCTTCTTCGGTATTTACCGCAAGAACGGTCCTCTTTCTCGCCATCTCGTCGTTGGCAAGATAATCGTCGTAGGTCGAAACCTTATCGATCAGCCTGCCGTCGGGAGTGATCTCCATGATGCGGTTGGCCGTCGTCTGTATGAACTGATGGTCGAGAGCTGAGAAAAGCTCAACGCCCGGGAATTTGATCATTGCGTTGTTCAGCGCGGTGATGGACTCCATGTCGAGATGGTTCGTGGGCTCGTCCATGATCAGAACGTTCGAGCCGAGGATCATCATCTTCGAGAGCATAACGCGCACGCGCTCTCCTCCCGAAAGCACGCAGACCTTCTTTACGCCGTCCTCGCCCTTAAAGAGCATGCGTCCGAGGAAGCCGCGGACATACTGCTGGTCGTCGACGGGTGAGAAAGGCATCAGATGATCGACGATAGATTCCTCGCCCTTGAACTCCTCGGTATTGTCCTTCGGGAAATAGCTGCGTTCGGTCGTAACGCCCCACTTAAAGCTGCCCTCATCGGGCTCCATCTCTTCGGTGAGTATCTTGAACAGTGTGGTCGTAGCCTGCGTATTTGCGCCTACGAACGCGATCTTGTCCTCACGTCCGACCACAAAGCTGATATTGTCGAGTACCTTAACTCCGTCAATAGTCTTGGAGAGGTTCTTGACTGTCAGGACCTCATTGCCGATGGCACGGTTGGGTCTGAAATCGATATAAGGATATACACGGCTCGAAGGCCTGATATCGTCGAGCTGGATCTTTTCGAGAGCACGCTTACGCGAGGTAGCCTGCTTTGACTTCGAAGCGTTGGCCGAGAATCTCTGGATGAACTCCTGCAGTTCCTTGATCTTCTCTTCTTTTTTCTTGTTGGCTTCCTTCATCTGCCTGATCATCAGCTGGCTCGACTCATACCAGAAATCGTAGTTTCCGGCGTAGAGCTGGATCTTCGAATAATCGATGTCGGCGATCTGCGTGCAGACTTTGTTGAGGAAGTAACGGTCATGGGAAACGACGATGACCGTATTGTCAAAATTGATGAGGAACTCGTTGAGCCAGTTGATCGCGTCGAGATCGAGGTGGTTTGTAGGCTCGTCGAGCAGCAGAACGTCGGGATTGCCGAACAGCGCCTGGGCTAAGAGGACCTTAACCTTGAGTGTGTCCTTGATCTCGCTCATCATCATGTAATGATATTCGGTGTCAACACCGAGGCCGTTTAAGAGTGTAGCCGCATCGGACTCCGCCTCCCAGCCGTTCATCTGCGCGAACTCGCCCTCGAGCTCGGAAGCGCGGATGCCGTCCTCATCGGTGAAATCCTCCTTTGCGTAGATAGCGTCCTTTTCCTGCATGATCTCGTAGAGACGCTTGTTTCCGAGGATTACGGTGTCAAGGACCGTGTACGCATCGTATTTGAAATGGTCCTGCTCGAGGAATGAGAGACGCTGGCCGGGAGTCATGATGATCTCGCCCTTCGTCGGCTCGAGCTGACCTGCCAGTATCTTAAGGAAAGTGGACTTTCCCGCTCCGTTCGCTCCGATAAGACCGTAGCAGTTGCCCTCGGTAAATTTGATATTAACATCCTCGAACAAGGCTCTCTTGCCGAGGCGTAAGGTTACGTTGCTTGCCTGAATCATCTTTAATTTCCTTTCACTTCGTTACAGGCATTCGCAGTTATGCTTTTCGATTATAGGCAAAGCCTATAATTTGCTTCGCAATGCTGCTTGCCTTTCATATGGTACAAAATAAACACGCAATCTTAATTTTATAAAAAATATCCGTAAAAATCAAGTTCCCGCGCCACATTATTGCCCTTATTTTTCCACACAAGTAACAATCGCGTCTGATAGGATTCATATACCGATCATACTTTTTTGTTCAGAAATCGTGTTAAACGCTGGACAAAAGACGTTTTTCCGTGTATAATATTCGTACGTTTTTTTCACACGTCGGGACATGTGCATCGGTTATTACGGGGGAGATTTACATGGCTAATGTTATGCTTGTGGTAGAAAACAATTTGTGCACCGGATGCTGCGAATGCATCGGAGCATGCAGTGCAAACAATATTTGCATCATGCTCGGTAAGCCTCACGATCATCCAATCCCCTACATCTCGGACGCGTCGGATTGCGCCGGCTGCTCCGATTGCATGGAGGCTTGTCCACAGGCAGAACTTCTTGTGCAAACGATTGCATAAATATAAAACCGGGCTTCCGCCCGGTTTTTTTATAGGTGCCTGTCACCATAAAAGGTGACAGGCACCGCTGTCTAGGGGCCGCCGCACCGCCCGGTGCGGCAGCCTCTTTGGGTTCAGTGCAGCAGTTCGATCGATCTGAGACTCACGCCGCCCGTACCCTTAAAGGTCAGGTAGACAGCCTGTTTTCCGTCGGGGAATGCTCCGTCCGCGAAACCGCACTCCCCCGCCTTCCAGATGTTCTCGTTGTGTACCTCTATCCTTCCGAGCACAGCTCCGCCGTAGGAGGCGCGTACCTCCACGATCCCGTCCGCGTATGCTCTCGTATATATGCGTATTCCCTTAACACCGTGGCAGTCAAAGTATTTAAAGCCTACCGTAGTGCCGCCCGTGATCCTGCGGATGTAGCTTTCGGGGTACTGTCCTTCTCCGCCTGCCTGAACGACTCTCGCAGCTTCGGCATTCACGTAGATCTCATGCTTTTCGTTGAAGATATTGCATGCGATATATGCGGGGTACTCTCCCTTGTCAGGCAGCAGTCCTCCGTTCAGACCGCACGAAGTGATCTCGGCCTGGAGTATCGTGCCGTCCGCCGCGAACTCAAGAGGCTCTGCGCAGCCCTGTCTGGAGAACCAGTTGCCGTTCGTGTGCCTGTGATAGAAAATGTACCATTTCCCTGCGATCTCCACCATACTGCCGTGGTTGTTCGCGCCGTAAGCCGAAGCCTCACCCGCGGGCTTGTATGTGCCGATGCCGATGTCGCAGTTGCTGACAAGGACTCCGCCGTATGTGAACTTTCCGCGCGGCGAATCCGAAACAGCCCAGCACAGCTCATGCATAACCTCGGACGAGTAGATGAAATAGTATTTCCCGTCCTTTTTCCTGATCGATGCGGCCTCGAAATAGGCATGTCCCTCAAATCCCGTTCCCGCACTGTATTCAACGCCCGGAGCTATGATCTGCGGCTCTTCCTTTATCGTGAGCATATCGGGCCCGAGCACCGTGAGCATCGCGCCGTGACGCGATTTATCGCCTCTCGGGCAGAATCCTGTGTACATGTAGGTCTCATCGCCCTCAGTCAGCACACCGGGATCGAACTGGGGTTCATCGCCTTCGCGCGCTCCGAGCAGGGTGCCGTCGGCGTAATGCACATATCCGAGGAACTTATATCTGCCGGCCGGCTCGTCGCATACCGCTACCGAAACGTTGCCGACTTTGTCCAGTACATAGAAAAGATAATATCTGCCGTCGGGGCCGACCGTAACATCGGGCGCATACAGACACATGCGTCCGTCCCTGTTATACGGATCCGATGTCTTCGGATAGATCATGCCTTCGTATCTCCAGTCCGCGAGGTCGTTAACCGGCGCCGACCAGCAAACATAATCGCCGAGGCAGAAGGTCTCTCCGTCGTACAGATCATGCGATCCGTAAACATAGACCCTGTCTCCGAAAACATAAGGCTCGCCGTCCGGTACATGCTCCCATGAAGGCATATAAGGGTTAAAAGCAAGCTTTTTGCCGAAACCGGGGAACTCCTTGCGGGGCACGGAACCTCTCGAGGTAAACTCCATCTCCGCGCGGTCCGCGTCGGTGTATGTCCTCCATTCGGGCAGCGGCTCTCCGTCCCAGCCGGGACCGTTGGGATCGCCTGTCTTTATGAAGTTCGCGAAATAATCGCACATCTGTCTTGCCAGTTCAAAATGACGTCCTCCGTAGGGTCTGTGGCATTTGCCGAGAGACTCGAAGAAGAACCAGAGATCGCAGGAATGGAAAGTGCCTGCGTGATCCTTTCCCGGGATATCGGGAGTGAAACGGTAATAATACATCTTCTGCGGATTTTTGCCGTTCGCAGCCGTTTCAAGGTACGCGGTCTTTACGGATCTTTCGACGATACTGATACCGTCCACGCGGAACTCATCGCCGGTATTACCGGATACAACGGGAACAGGTGCCCGGTCTCCCGCGATAAAGCGGTCCATCGCATCGCCTTTGTATACCTTGCCGTCGATGAAAGGGAACATCCTCGGATTCTCTTTGACATATTCGGCATATTTATCCCTGATCGTTACGGCATCAATCGCCCTGGCCTCCTCTACGCTCTTCACGCCGAGGAAACTTAAGAAATCTTCGCCTTTTTTCTCTGCTTTATCGAGCGGAAGAGGCTTAAACAGGTCGTCTTCCCTGTTAAAGTGTTTGATCATGCCGCTCATGATGAACGCGCCGCGAATATCGCCGTAATTCTCCTCACAGGTGAGCTGGTTCATGACGCTGCCGCCGCCCGCTGACTGACCAGCGATCGTGATGCGGTCGGGATCTCCGCCGAATGCCGCGATATTCCTGCGTACCCATCTGAGGCCCGCCTGCTGGTCGAGCAGTCCGAAATTACCGGGTCTGTCGGGTGACTCCGCCGTGATCTCGGGATGCGCGAAAAATCCGAACGCGCCCAGTCTGTAAGCCACGCTTACCACTACTATCCCGCGTCTGGCGAGCTTCTCGCCGTCAAACTCCATCTCCGCGGTGTATCCCCACTGATAGCCGCCGCCGTAATACCATACCAGCACCGGAAGCTTTTCATCGGTGCGTTTTGCGGGTGTCCAGACGTTCAGATACAGGCAGTCCTCGCTGCACTCGATCTCGGGATCGACATGCCATTCGAGGTCATAAATTCCCCCGCCTATGCCGGGCTGGTCCTGCATCGAAACCGGACCGAACTCAAACGCGGTCCTTACACCCTCCCAGTTCTCGCAGGGCTGCGGTGCTCTCCACCTGTTCCGGCCGACGGGCGGTGCCGCAAAAGGCACTCCCTTAAATGCCGTGACGCGCGGGTCCGAACCCGGAAGTCCGCGCAGTTCGCCGTTTTCAACCTTAGCTGTTCGTAACATACCTTTTCCTCCTTTTCATCGGAGCACCCCCCTACTCCGTGCATGATTTCTCACAATATCATCTTATTCTTGCGCCTTCATCCGCCGCTACGCGCATTTTGCTATCCGCTTATCATTTTTTGAATCGAAGACATGGGGACGGTTCTTCTGTCTGCGAACTGCGCAGACAGAAGAACCGTCCCCATGTCTTAGCATGTCTTAGCATGTCTTATTGATCCAACATCACACTTCAAATATCAGCTCGCCGTAGGTCGGAACCGGCCACAGGCGGTCGTCCACGATCAGCTCGAGGGCGTCGATGGGAGCACGCAGCTCCTCCATTGTTTTAACAACGGTCTTGCGGAAATACATCGCTTTCTCGCAGGTATCTGCAATGCCGGCCGCGGACGCGATCTGTTCAACAAGCCTCTTATAGGCTGCGTTCGCGTCGCTCAAATGCTGCGAACACTCCTTTAAAATCTCCGCTTCGGTAGCCGAATACTCGGACCCCACAGCCTGATTGACCTCGTTTATGGCCTCGCCGAGACGCCTGATGTAGCGGATCGTCGCGGGCAGGAACTTACGCGAAGCCATCTCCGCCATAGTCCTGGCCTCGATGTTGATCGTCTTCGCATATATCTCGTAATTGATCTCCGCACGGGACTCGAGCTCGGTGCGGCTGAGTACTTTATGCTTTTCGAATACACGAACGGTATTGTCAAATTTAAGGGCCTCGATCGCGTCGACAAAGCTCTCCTTGTTCGGAAGTCCGCGCTTTTTGGCCTCTTCGACCCACTCGTTCGCGTAGCCGTCGCCGGCAAAGATAACACGCCTGTGCTCCCTGATAGTTTTGCTGATCAGAGCGCATACGTCGTTTTCAAAATCTGTCGAATGCTCGAGCTCGTCAGCCATCTCGCCGAGAGCATCCGCAACGATCGTATTGAGCACGGTGTTGGGATCCGCGATGGACATCGAAGAGCCTACCATACGCAGCTCGAACTTATTGCCGGTGAAAGCAAAGGTCGAGGTACGGTTGCGGTCGGTAACATCCTTTTTGATAGCGGGGATCGAGTTGACACCCATGCTGAGGTTTTCGCGCTTTTTGGAGCTGATCGCTCTGCCGTTTGCGGCAAACTGCTCGTAGATGTCCTCCAGCTGCGCTCCGAGGAATATCGAAACGATGGCAGGAGGTGCCTCGGATGCGCCCAGACGCTGGTCATTGCCGGGACATGAGGCAGCCATGCGCAGCAGCTCCGCATGCTCATCGACCGCTTTGATGACCGCTGCGGTGATCAGCAGGAACTGCAGGTTCTCGTGAGGGTTCTTGCCGGGCTTCATGAGGTTCTCGCCCGTATCCGTTACCAGTGACCAGTTGTTGTGCTTACCCGAGCCGTTCACTCCCGCGAAAGGTTTTTCGTGGAGCAGGCAGGTCAGGCCGTGTCTGGCCGCTATTTTCTTCATGGTCTCCATAACGAGCTGGTTGTGGTCCGTCTCGATATTGACCGTGCTGTAGATCGGCGCGAGCTCATGCTGCGCAGGCGCGGCCTCGTTATGCTCTGTCTTGGCTAAGATGCCGAGCTTCCAGAGTTCTACGTCCAGCTCGCTCATGAACGCGGAAATACGCTCCTTGATCGCGCCGAAATAATGATCGTCCATTTCCTGACCCTTGGGCGGCATCGCGCCGAACAGGGTCCTGCCGCTGTAGATCAGATCGTCTCTCTGCAGATATTTGCTGCGGTCGATCAGGAAATACTCCTGCTCGGCACCTACGCATACATCCACATGCTGCACATCCTTTTTCCCGAACAGATGGAGGATGCGGACAGCCTGCCTGTTAATGGCCTCCATCGAGCGCAGGAGCGGTGTCTTTTTATCGAGGGCCTCGCCCGTATAAGAGCAGAACGCGGTCGGGATACAGAGTGTCACGCCCGATTCGCTCTTTCTGAGAAACGCGGGAGAAGTGCAGTCCCACGCGGTATAGCCTCTGGCCTCGAAGGTGGCTCTGAGTCCTCCCGAAGGGAAGCTCGAAGCGTCGGACTCACCCTTTATAAGCTCCTTGCCCGAGAACTCCATGATAATGCTGCCGTCCCCGACGGGGCTGATGAACGAATCATGCTTCTCGGCTGTAACACCGGTCATGGGCTGGAACCAGTGCGTAAAATGTGTGGCGCCGCGCTCGATCGCCCAGTTTTTCATGGCAGTGGCAACGGCCTCGGCATCTTCGGGACTCAGCTCGTCCCCGGAGTCGATCGTACGCTTCAATGCGGCATATACCTCGCCCGAGAGGTACTTTTTCATGGTTGCCTCATTGAAGGTATACTCCCCGAAGTACTCTGTTAACTCTCTCTCCATAAACGTAATCTTTTACTTACTTTCCCTTTCCTTAATCTATATCGCAAACCCCGCTGCGGATGCAGCGGAGTTCCGGATATCATTTCTTAGACGCCTTCTTTGCGGGCGCTTTCTTTTCTGCCGGCTTTACTGCCTTAGCCGCGGGCTTCTTTGCAGGTGCCTTTACTGCCTTAGCCGCAGGCTTCTTTGCGGGAGCCTTAACTGCCTTGGCTGCGTTTTTCTTTGCAGGTGCCTTAACTGCCTTGGCTGCGTTTTTCTTTGCAGGTGCCTTAACTGCCTTAGCCGCAGGCTTCTTTGCAGGTGCCTTCTCTTCTTTAGCCTCTTCGGGTATGCAGCTGAAGATAACGCAGGACAGAGGAGGCAGCTTCATGATGATCGAATTCTCCTGGCCGTCATGAGGCTCGGGCTTCGAGAGCTTTGCCTTGGAGTTGATCCTTCCTCCGCCGCCGTAGGTGGTCGAATCGCTGTTGAGTATCTCCTTGTACTCACCCGCGAAAGGAACCGCCTGCATAAACTGCTCATAATAGACAGGCGTGAAATTGAATACGAACAGCAGCGTATCCTTGAGGATGCCGTCCGATCTGATAAAGCTGACTATACTGTGATCCGCGTCCTCGCAGCTCATCCAGCGGAAGCCCTCGGGGCTGCAGTCGAGCTTAGTGAATGCGGGATATTCCGTGTACATCGCGTTTATCTTTGCCGAGAACTTCTGCATCTTCAGATGCAGCTCGTCCTCGAGCTCGCCCCAGTCGAGGGACCTGTTCTCGCTCCATTCTCTCTCCTGTCCGAACTCCTGGCCCATAAACAGCAGCTTCTTTCCGGGATGACCCATCATAAAGCCGTATGCGGCCCTTAAATTCGCGAACTTGTCCACGCGGTATCCGGGCATCTTCTCGAGCATCGAGCACTTCCCGTGAACCACTTCGTCGTGTGAGAGGACCAGAACGAAATTCTCGCTGTAAGCGTACATCATGCTGAACGTGAGCTGTCCGTGCGCACCCTTTCTGAAGAGAGGATCCTTCTTCATGTAGGAGGTGAAATCGTTCATCCAGCCCATGTTCCACTTTAAGTCGAAACCGAGTCCGCCTTCCTCGACGGTCTTGGTGATATTGGCCCACGCGGTCGATTCCTCGGCAATGATCAGAGCGCCTTTTTCCTTTTTGTGGAAAATGGAATTAAGATGCTTTAAGAGCTCGATCGCTTCGAGGTTCTCGTTTCCGCCGTACTTGTTGGCCACCCACTCTCCGGCTTTGCGGCCGTAATCGAGATAGAGCATCGATGCTACGGCGTCCATCCTGATACCGTCGGCATGGTACTTCTCTACCCAGAAAAGCGCGTTGGCTATAAGGAAATTCGTGACCTCGGGGCGTCCGAAATTAAAGATCAGGGTGCCCCAGTCGGGATGCTCTCCGAGACGTTTATCGGGATGCTCATAGAGGCATGTTCCGTCAAATGTCGCGAGAGCGAAGGCATCTCTCGGGAAATGAGCGGGTACCCAGTCAAGGATAACTCCGATCCCCTGCTTATGCATGTAATCCATGAAGAACATGAAGTCCTGGGGCGTACCGTATCTCGATGTGGGCGCATAATAGCCCGTTACCTGATAGCCCCACGAACCGTCGAAGGGATGCTCCATGATCGGCATCAGCTCGATATGGGTATAGCCCTGCTTTTTGACGTATTTGGCGAGCATCGGCGCGATCTCGCGGTAGTTGTAATAGTCGTTGTCTCCGTCACCCTTACGCTGCCAGGATCCCAGATGGACCTCGTAGATCGACATGGCCATCGAAGCTGTGTCGGTCTTTTTGCGGGCCTTAAGCCACTCGCCGTCGGTCCAGTCGTAATCAAGGCTGCGTACGATCGACGCTGTATTCGGGCGCATCTCGCCGAAAAACTCGTAAGGGTCCGACTTAAGATAAGTCAGGCCTCCGGTGCACTTGATCTCGAATTTATAGAGCTCGTTCTCACCGACTCCGGGAACGAACAGCTCGAAGATGCCTGCCGCGCGCAGCTTTCTCATGGGATTGCGTCTGCCGTCCCAGAGGTTGAAGCCGCCGACCACGCTGACACGCTGGGCATTCGGCGCCCATACGGCAAAATAGGTGCCCTTTACGCCCCTAACGGTCCTCACGTGCGCGCCGAGCTTTTCATAGATCTCATAATGTATGCCGTGGATGAATCGGTCCTCGTCCTCGGGTCCGATGAGCGGCGCAAAGGAATAGGGATCGTAGATCTCCGTAGTGGTCCCGTCGTCATATGTAATGGCGAGCTTATAGGACTGAACGGTATCCCCGGGCACGAGCACCGAGAAATTGCCCTGTTCATCCACGCTCTCCATCCTGTAGTATTTGTTTTTGATCTTTACCGAAACCGATCTCGCGGTAGGCTGAAAGGTATTGTACAGCACACCCTTGTGGGTTACATGTCCGCCGAGCCAGGTGTGCGGATCGTCATGTTCAGAATAAACGATCGCTTCCATGGCTCCCCAGTTCATAAGCTCATACAAAGCATTTCCTTCCTCGACCATATGTCTTCCTCCTGAAGTAGAAAGTTAAGTTACGCCTCACTCACGGTACCACTCGTCCACGCCGGTCTCCTCGGGTGTTCCCTCGGACTCCTGTGTATATTTTTTAAGGACAGGCTCGATGATAAAGGACCTCACCAGAGAGAGGATACCCGGTATCAGCGGCACCAGAATGATCATGTAAAGCAGGAACTGATTAAAGATATAAATGAGTACACCCACTACCGCCCAGATGAGCAGCAGGATGATCGATCTGACGAGATGCTTGGTCGCGATGAGAATCGCATTCCTGAAGAGTCCGCTAAGACTCACCGTGAAGCGGGAAAGCACCGGGAAAGCCCACGCGAGCGATACACCCGCGAAGACGCAGCCCGCCACGAATACCGCAAACATGACGTTGCCGAAGGACTTGCCGTCGTTGATCAGCGCATTGGCGTACTGGATGTCGATGTACATCAGATACGCGAAAACGCTGTAGATAAACGACATGATCGAAGCGACCCTGAAGTTAAGCTTGAAGGAACGGAAGAACTCCGTTGTGGCATAGCTCCTGCTCCTGCGCGTAACCTTTACCGTCGCGTAATAGAGCGCGGTGCTGGCCGGTCCGATCAGGAACGCTGAAATAAATATAGCCGCGTAAAATATCGGGTCGCTGCCGATAAAGATGGCCGCCACCACAAGTCCGAGGCTTATCAGCGCCCATAAAAAACCAAGCCAGAATGTATCGATCGCCTTATTGATAAATGTGAAGAATCCGTTGTCCGGATTGAATAACCTGCTCATTTCTTACGTCTTAAACCTTTCAAAAATTCTATGGGATTTTTCTTTTTGCCCTTAGGCTCGTCCTTTTGGGGGGACTTTGGCTGCGCGGGCTTTTCGGGCTCCTCGAACTCGAAATCGGAATCGATCGAGTATTTGTCGGTGCCTGCAGCGCGGTTCAGCTCCTTGATCGAAGCGGGAACATATTCCTCGGGCTTTTCCGCCGCGGGCTGGGGCGCCGCATCCTGTCCTCCTTCGGGCGCGGGTTTGCCGGGATCCGGATTATCCACGACCATACAGAACATCTCCGTCTCGTCCACCCGGTCCAGATCCTCGTAATCGGAGGTCTCGGTCATCAGGCCCTTTCGGTGAAGCCTGTTCTCGACGAGCTCCTTAACTATCATGTAAATGCATGCCATCAGAGGCGCAGCGATCAGCATACCCGCAACACCCCAGAGACTGCCGAAGAAAGTACATGCGAACAGTACCCAGAAAGGCGAGAGTCCGACGGACTCTCCAACGATCTTGGGACCGATGAGATTGCCGTCAAGCTGCTGCAGTACAACGATCAGGATAATGAAGTACAGGCACTTGACCGGACTCGCGAACAGTATGAGTATCGAGCTCGGGATCGCTCCGATGAACGGTCCGAAGAAAGGGATGACATTGGTCACGCCCACGATAACGCTGATCAGCGGAGGATAAGGTATGTCGAGCAGCACCATGGCCACATAACAGAGCACGCCGATGATGAATGAATCGATGATCTTGCCCGTGATGGCTCCGGTGAATTTGCTGTGGCATGCCCTCGTGATCCTGACGATATTGTTTGCCATTTTGCGTTTGAAGATCGCATAGACGATCTTTTTGGCGATGGCCGAGAGCTTTTCCTTGCAGCCCAGGATATAGATGGAGAAAATAAGACCGATCAGAATGTTGTAGATGGTGCCGATAAAGCGCCAGGCTCCCGTGGCAACCGATCCGAGCACATTCTTCGCGAAATCGAGCAGTCCGTTTTCAACGAAATCGCTGACATACTCGGTAAGCTTCTCGAAGCCGATCTCCAGATAGCTGCCGATGAGAGTACCGTCGAGGCCGAGACCCGCGTACCAGTTCTCGACATTGGCGACCTGATACTGGAATGTGTCGCCGATGCCCATGACGGTGGTGATCAGCTGGGGGATCAGCAGATATACCAGATATCCGACCAGCAGAAGCACAAGGATGAGCGTGATGATGATGCTGATGACGCGCGCGGCCTTATCCGCGCGGCTGAGCTTGCGTGAATGCTTGTAAAAGAACTGTTTCAGCCTCGCCTCGATAAAGACCATCAGCGGATTCATGATGTAGGCCATAACCGCGCCGACCAGAGCGGGCGCGAGAGCCTTTCGTATCTTTAAGAGGGTCTCGCTGAAATCCTCATGTCTGACAAACATGAAAACCAGCAGAATGGCTGCCGCGATAACGATGAACGCAGTAAGTCCGTAGACGGCGTATATCTTCCATTTGCTGCCGCGGCGCTCGACTATCAGCTTCTCTTCCTTCATTTCGTGCCTCTCACAAAAAATCAGTCTTCGTCAGAAAAAACAACTTCGCCGGTCTCGGCGTTCATGCTCTCGATGATCGCGAGAGACTTCAGGTCGATGCCCATCTCACGGATCGCCCTGCCGCCGCTCTGGAAGCCCTTCTCGATAACGATGCCGATGCCCTCGAGACTGGCTCCGGCAGACTTTACGATGTCGATCAGGCCGAGCAGCGCGCAGCCGTTGGCCAGGAAATCATCGATCACCAGGATCCTGTCATCGCGTGAGATGTACTTCTTCGAAACGATAACGTCATAAACCTTTTTGTGAGTAAAACTCTCGATCTTGGTGGTGTATGAATCACCGTCGAGATTTATGCTCTGCGCCTTTTTCGCGAATACCACGGGCACATTGAAATACTGCGCGGTAATGCACGCGATGGCGATGCCCGATGCCTCGATCGTGAGGATCTTTGTGGGCTTTTTGTCGCCGAAGAGACGCTTGAATTCCTTGCCGATCTCATTCATCAGCGCAACGTCGATCTGATGGTTGAGGAACATGTCAACCTTAAGGACATTGCCGGGCTTGACATTGCCCTCCCTGCGTATCCTTTCCTTTAAGAGCTTCATCCTGCTTACCTTCCTTTGAGATTATGTAAAATACTCCGTTAAATTTTATTCTAGCATAAACCTTTTCAAAGTTGTAGCAAAATTTATTCTATGTATTCTATACAATTTTTTATTGATTTTTACACGTAAAATTTATTTTTTTAAACTGTACAAAAATTTTGCCATATGCTAGAATCAAGTTAAATAAGAATAAAATACAAAGGAGCGTCACATCATGCAGCAGTTTGACAATGCTTTCATCTTCGATCACCCGCTGATCCAGCACAAAACCTCACTTCTTCGCGATAAGAACACATCCACAAAGGATTTCCGTGAGCTCGTTTCCGAGATCTCCATGCTGATGGCTTACGAAGTTACACGCGATTTCGAGCTTGAGGACATCGAAGTTGAAACTCCCATTTGCAAATGCACCACGAAGGTACTCTCTCACAAGAAGAAGATCACGCTTGTTCCCGTTCTTCGCGCCGGACTCGGCATGGCGGACGGCATGCTCAAGATCCTTCCCCAGGTCCGCGTAGGTCACATCGGCCTCTACCGTGACCACGAGACACATGAGCCCATCGAGTATTACTGCAAGCTTCCCGATGACGTAGCCGAGAGTGAGGTTATCCTCCTCGATCCCATGCTTGCGACCGGCGGTTCGGCCATTGCCGCTACCAGGTTCATCATGGACAGAGGCTGCAAGAACATCCGCTGGGTGAGCATGATCGCCGCTCCCGAAGGCATCGAAGCCTTCCATAAGGTTTATCCCGAAATTCCCGTATGGTGCGCGGTCGTAGACGAAAAGCTCAACGAGAACGCATACATCGTGCCCGGTCTCGGTGACTGCGGCGACCGTCTGTACGGAACGAAATAATTCAATGTGACGGAGGTTTTTATGATTTCACTCGAAATCCTCAAAGAGATAGCTCACGGAATAGCGGTACAGTTCGGTTCAAACTGCGAGGTCGTTGTTCATGACCTTTCCGAAAGCAGTCTGAACTCTTCGGTCGTATATATCGAAAACGGCCACGTCAGCAACCGAAAGGTCGGCGACGGACCCTCCCATGTGGTGCTCGACGCGCTGCATAACGATAACTCCAAGACCGAGGATCATCTCGGATATCTGACCAGGACCAAGGACGGCAGGATCTTAAAGTCCAGCACGATCTACATCCGCAACGACGAGGGCGTTCCGGTATATATCCTCGCGATCAACTACGACATCACGGGATTCATGATGACGGAGAACGCGCTCAAGTCCTTCATCGGTTCCGAAGACAGCGACGCCGATGCGGAAAAGATCACAAACAATGTCAACGACCTGCTCGACGATCTTATCGAGCGCTCGGTCAAGAAGATCGGCAAGCCCGTAGCCTACATGACCAAGGAGGAAAAAACAGCCGCGATCCAGTTCCTCAACGACAGCGGCGCGTTCCTCATCACAAAGTCCGGCGACAAAGTATCAAAGTACTTCGGCATCTCCAAGTACACGCTGTACAGCTACATTGACGTAAATAAATAAAACGGCACCTTTTTCAGTTAGTGAAGAAGCCCTCCGGGATATCCCGGAGGGCTTCTTCTTTGCCACAATTATCATTACAGAAGGTTTAGTATTATCAATACTTGGGAAGGCTCGAGGTCTTGCCTGCGTCGAAGAGTGCCTTTCTCTCGTCGATTACCGTCTGGTAGCCGTCGTTGAGGTACTTGTCGCAGAGGCTCTTGTAAAGAGCGTCAAACTCAGATTCCTTGCAGATGGTAAGCTGTGAAGCGTAGGTCGCGTACTGGCTGCACAGATACTCCGAAAGGCTGGCTGCCTGCTCGAGTGTTGCCGCGAACTTGCAGTCGGTAACCGCATACATGGGAGTATCGGAGATGATCTTCTTGTAGTTCTTGTAGTTATCAAGGATCTGCTTGTAGAAATCAGCGCTGTCCTTGTAAGCCGAAGGATACGAAGCCGAAACGGTATCCTCGATCGAAGCGAGCTTTCTTGCCTCGATAACGATGCAGAAATAGTCCTTGTTCTGACGCGCAACCATCAGGTACTCAGGCTTCTGCTCTTCCGCCGATAAAACGTTAGCGTTGCCGTTTGCGTCATACTTGAAGGTGTCGTTCTCATAGCCGTACTGGAATGTGAAGAGGTTCTCGGGCTGGATCAGCCACTCCATGTACATCTGTGCTGCCTTAACCTGATCTGCGCTGGCCTTTGCCGAGAAACCGATCATCATGCCGTATGCGTTGTTTACACGGTATGCTGCGGGAACTCCGCCTGCACCGTCTGTAGAAGCGGTCGAAACGGGAGCGATCGCGAGCTTCGCGTCGGGATTTGCCGCATAGAAGCTGTCAAGCACGCCGATGCTGGGTGAGATGTAGGTGCTGTAAGAGAATGCCTTGCCCGCTACGAAATCAGCCTCTGCGTCGCTCGAGCTCTTTGTGGTGAAATCGGGATCGTAGTAGCCTAAATTGTAGAGCTGGTTTCTTCTCTGAAGGAGGGTCTTCTGAGCGTCGGTGGTCAGAGCGGGAATGCTGTAATCGCCCTGTGTAGCCCATGTAACCTCATCCTGGGGATATGCTCTGTAAGCGTAGTTCTGGTCAACGCCTGCACCCTCTACCTTTGTGCCGCCTGCGGGATAAGCGGTATAGCCCTTGTCCTTGATGGCCTTGTACAGGTCAAGCCAGTCTGCCCAGTTAACGGGATAGGTCTTGCCGAGTGCATCGAGCCAGTCCTGACGGTAGAAGGTAACCCAGGTGTAGTTCGTAT
The DNA here is from genome assembly GCA_016288005.1 of Lachnospiraceae bacterium. GTDB lineage: Bacteria > Bacillota > Clostridia > Lachnospirales > Lachnospiraceae > RUG11977. The sequence continues at coordinate 208 of JAEEXY010000061.1, read as the reverse complement.
CCGAGTAAGGTCTCTCGGCGAGTACGAAATAGGTCTTGCCGTTAAGAGAGGTGTACTGCAGATAGTTGTTGTCCACCATCATCTTGTAGTAGGTGGGAGCTACATTTGCGAAAGCCTCGAGATCGAGCTCCTGAAGGAAGCCGTCGTTTGCCCAGTAAGCGCACTTATCGAAGTCGTACTCCATAAGAACGGTGGGAAGGTTGTTCGC
>JAEEXY010000060.1 GCA_016288005.1 Lachnospiraceae bacterium | reverse complement strand
CTTCAGAAGAACCTTGACGGTATCAAGGATATGGGCGGAATTCCCGATGCTATCTTTGTTGTAGATCCCAAGAAGGAGAGAATCTGCGTACAGGAAGCACACGCACTCGGCATCAAGCTTATCGGTATCGCCGATACCAACTGCGATCCCGAGGAGCTCGACTATGTTATCCCCGGCAATGACGACGCTATCCGCGCCGTAAAGCTTATCGTTGCCAAGATGGCTGATGCTGTTATCGAGGCTAACCAGGGCGCTGACGCAGCAGTTTCCGCTGAGGCTGAGACCGAGGAAGCAGCAGAAGAGGCTTAATCGTACAGCGAATCATGAACCTTTCGGGGCGAGGGCTAGCCTCGTCCCGTTTTTCATTTAAATAATTATTCAGGAGGATATTGACATGGCAGAGATTACCGCCAGCATGGTAAAGGATTTAAGAGAGAAGACCGGCGCAGGAATGATGGACTGCAAGAAGGCTCTTACAGAGACTAACGGCAATTTTGATGAGGCTATTGAGTTTTTACGCAAGAAGGGCCTTGCGGCAGCCGAGAAGAAGGCCAGCCGTATCGCAGCTGAGGGCGTTTGTGATACATTCGTAAGCGAGGACCGCAAGTGTGCAGCGGTTGTTGAGGTTAACTCCGAGACAGACTTCGTTGCAAAGAACGAGAAGTTCAAGTCTTTCGTTGCCAATGTTGTTAAGCAGGCAGCTTCTTCGAACGCAGCTGACATTGACAGCTTCCTTGCTGAGAAGTGGGCACTTGACACTTCCAAGACCGTTAAGGAAGAGCTCAGCTCACAGATCGCTGTTATCGGTGAGAAGCTTGATATCCGTCGTTTCGTAAAGTTCACTACCAACGGATTTATCGTTTCCTACATTCATATGGGTGGATCACACGCTGTACTTGTTGATGTTGACGCTCCCGTTAACGACGCAACCGTTGAGGCAGCCAAGAACCTTGCTATGCAGATCGCAGCACTTAATCCCAAGTATGTTGATCAGAGCGAAGTTCCCGCAGACTTCATCGAGCATGAGAAGATGATCCTCAAGGAGCAGGCTATGAACGATCCCGCGAATGCCAACAAGCCTGAGAACATCATCGACAAGATGCTCATCGGCCGTCTCCAGAAGGAGATGAAGGAGTTCTGCCTCATGGATCAGGTTTATGTTAAGGATCAGGAGATGAGCGTATCCAAGTACATCGATTCCGTTAAGAAGGCAAACGGCTGTGAGTTCAAGGTTAACAGATTCGTTCACTACATCACCGGTGAGGGTCTCGAAAAGAGAAACGATGATTTTGCTGCAGAAGTTGCAAAACAGATGGGAATGTAGTATAATACAATCACAGGAAAAGAAAAAGGGAAACGCCTGTAGCGTTTCCCTTTGTTTTTCTTCTCGAAATATGCAGTTGCTTTATTTTTCTTTGACAATCGTGAGGATGGCATGAAGGAAAGATCTTTCTCCTATAGGAACGAATTACTGTGCTTTCTGACAATAGTGTGCGGAATAGCCTTTAATATCGTGTGCGCATATCTGAACGGTCTTGTTGCAAATTCACCTCTTTGGCTTGACAGCATCGGCACTATCACGGTCGCGGGTATTGCAGGTTTCTTCCCGGGTATAATCACTGGCGTCTCCACCAATATCCTCAGGTATTTTGAAGGGACCAATAACCCGTATTACGCGATCCTGAGCGCGGCCATTGCCGTAGTCAGCGCATTTTTCTTCGGTAAAAAGCTCCAAAAGAAGCCTGTTAACGTAGTTTGGCTCATACTGGTACTTGCTTTCATTGGCGGCATACCCGGTACATGGATATCACGGTTCTTATGGGGCACAGGCATAGATAATCCCTTTGTTTACGAGCTGGCAAGGCTGTTCCATAAAAAGATCGGATTCCATGAAGTTTTGTCGGATTATACGTCGTTTTTCTTATTTGACATTATTGACAAGACTATAAGTGTGCTGGTTGCTCTGTTTATCATGAGCTTTGTTCCGGATGTGATCCGCGGCAGGCTCAGGAACAGCGGTCTCAGGCAGGAGTATGTTCCCGCGGATACGCGTAAGCCGTCTTTTTCCAATATGCGCAGATCGATCAGTGCGGGCAGCGTTATACTTATCGTGATCGTAACGCTTATTTCGGTCGGTGCCGTGACATGGGTAAGTTCCGTGCTGTTTGGCAGATATGCCAAGGATCAGGCAGTAAAGGATGTAGAGCATGCCATTGAACAGGTGAAGAATGGCAGAATCGGTATCGATGAACGTAGGATCGATCCGGATGAACTCAGGGAATGTGTCAGCATCGGGCGGTCATCACCGGCTTATTACAGGATCGAAGCAGAGCTTCGTGAGATCAGAGACGGAGCGCCCGACGTACTGAACCTGTATATCGTATATCCGGTCGATGACGGATTCCGCGTTGTATTTGACCTTTCTCACAGGGAGGATATGCTGTATGACTACGGTCAAACAGTGCCTTACGGCATAGCGTTTGAGCCGCATATAGGTGATCTGCTCCGCGGAGAGGAGATAGAGCCGGTTCCTTCGGATACGAAGAGAGGCAGGCTGATCTCGGTCATGGAACCGATTAATATGCCTTCCGGTGCGCTTCTCTGCTATGTCGGCGGCGATGTGGATTACTCAAATCTGAACTATTATCATAACGACTTTTTGGTGCGTGTACTTCTTATAACGGCGGCCCTGATCGTTGTGGTCATCGCGTGGAGCATACATCTGGCGAGAAACCGTCTGGTTCTGCCTATCAACAGTATGGCATACTGCGCGAATGAGTTCATTACCGATTATGACAGCAGGGGAGTATATGACGAGGCGCGCCGTATCAGCCGCCTGAAAATAAATACCGGCGACGAGATAGAAAACCTGTACCGCGCGTTTAAAAAGATGACGGTAGATACCGTTGCGCGTGAGCAGAACATCAGGAAGCAGTCCGAGACCATCTCGCGCATGCAGAACGGTCTGATCGTGATCCTGGCGGACATGGTCGAAAACCGTGACAACGATACGGGTAACCACATCAAGCGCACCGCGAGCTACGTTAAGCTGATCATGGAGGGCCTTAAGAAACGCGGCTATTATCTCGATCAGCTGACCGATACGTTTGTTTCCGACGTTATTCAGTCCGCGCCGCTGCACGATCTGGGCAAGATCGGTATTTCCGATACGATCCTCAATAAGCCCGGAAAGCTGACTCCCGAAGAGTTTGAGATCATGAAGCAGCATACGGTGATCGGCGGAGATATACTCGAGCGCGCGATCAGCGAGATACACGGAGAGAGCTACCTGCGAGAGGCCAGGAACCTGGCGCATTACCACCACGAGAAATGGGCGGGCGGCGGCTATCCCGAGGGACTAAAGGGCGAAGACATCCCGCTTTCGGCGCGTATCATGGCGATCGCGGACGTATTCGATGCGGTTTCACAGAAACGTGTTTACAAAGAGGCCTTTACATTCGAGCAGTCGGTAGATATCATCCGCAAGGATTCAGGTACGGCATTCGATCCGAAGTGCGTAGAGGCGTTCATGGATTCGCTGGACGCGATCAGAGAGGTGCTGGAGAGCGACGGCGAAGAAGATATAGCAATGTAACGACAGGGGACGGTTTTCCGTCCCCTTTTTTGAAGACATGGGGACGGTTCTTTTGTCTTCTGGAATAAGACATGGGGACGGTTCTTTTGCCTTCTGAATATGCCGGGGCGCGGGCGGCGACGAGTAAAACTTCCGGGACACGCTCTCGCTTCTTCTACGGACGCAGCGCCACTAAGCATACAAAATACGTATGCTAAGTGTCGGCGTCCTCTACGAGTCCCGGAAGTTTTCTCTGCACGCCCGCGCACAAGGTTGGAATCCTGAAGACAAAAGAACCGGCCCAAGGCCGCAAATCGCGAAGATGAAAGAAGCGTCCCAAGGTCCAAAGACCGGAAGACGAAAGAATCGTCCCCGTGTCTGAAGTCGGGAAGACGAGAGAACCGTCCCATGGGTCCAAAGACCGGAAGACGAGAGAACCGTCCCCGTGTCTGAAGTCGGGAAGACGAAAGAACCGTCCCTGGGTCCAAAGACCGGAAGACGAGAGAACCGTCCCCGTGTCTGCGGCTAGCGTGTGTGCCAGGGCATGCGGGGAGAGTGAATCTCGCGGTCGGGGTTGCTGACGGCGTCACGGATCAGGAGCCAGAAAAGGGCGTCGTCGAGGGCGTCTTCCAGCGGATAGGGTGACGGACCGCCCGCGAGGTAATCCTCCATGTCGAGCAGCATGGTCGCGATAGCAAATTCGTCCTGCTCGGTATCGGTCTGAAGCTCGGGCTGCCAGGTCCGGCGGATGTCGCGGAGCGCCTGGGTATCGAGCATGCGGTACCGTTCGGGGATGACGGGCATGAGGAGCTGTTTTTGCGGAATGTTATGATCATCCAGATAATACAGCATGCGGTCGCTCCATTCGCCGCGTTCGCCTCGGACTGTCAGATGACGGGAACGGATATAGGTGCGGTACTGCGTCGGGGCAAAGTCGTATATCGCGGTTTTGCCGGAATCATATGTGATGCGGACGGTATCGCGCACTTCCTCACCTGTTCGGCCGTCGTAAAAAGCGCCGTAACGGGAATCGGTCTCGACCACGGGGGTGACGTTCCTTTCTCCGCGAAGAGTATATCCTTCGCCGTCCGTCAGGAGCATTTTACGCAGTATGCTCGCGGCGTGGTAGTCGTGCACGAGTGAGAGGTAACCGCTGACCGGACGTCCGATCAGCCCGTCGGCAACGGCAGCGAGACCTGCCGAAAGCAGGGGATGCCTGTAGTATTGCTCGCAGCAGACGATCTTAGCGTTTTTTGTTTCTTTGAGATCCCGGATCTTTTCGAGATCCTCGACAGATGCCCCGACAGGAGTTTCGGCAACGACGGGGAAGCCTTTGAGTACCCATTCTTCGGTCACATCGGCTATGCTTGCCCGGTCGACGGCCACGACGACGAAATCGGGCGAGAAAGCGAGAGCTTCGCTCGGAACAGTGGTGGCGGGGATACCTGTATGCGCTCTGACCAGCTCCGCTTTTTCTATGGAACGGCACAGGAACAGGGCCCTGAACAGGCAGGGGTATTTTGCCGCGATGCGGCCGTAGTATTCCGAACGGTAACCTGAACCGACTATCAGATATGAAAGCATGGGATCGTTCCTTTCGTTATTTTTTTAGGTTTATTCTTGAACGCATTATAGCATGTCAGGGCACGGATGAAAACGTGCGGAGATAATTTAATGAAAAACATTAAAAAACTATTGACAAACGTTATTGTGGGTGCTATATTTGATTTATCGATAAACGATAATTATTTAACGAAAGGATAAAAATCATGGAAAACAGCAAACTTGAAAAGATCAGAAAGTCGGCAGGAGTAACTGCTACAGTATTGAATGTTATCAAGACCATCCTGATCGTGGGCATGGTGATGGCGGTTGTCGCAGGCATCTCGGTTATGTGCCTGAGGACCGGCGACGAAGGAAAGACAGTCGAGGTATTCGGCAAGAAGATAACCGTGCACAATATGGTCAGCGTCGGAGACCTCTCTGTAGAGAGCTTTGATTTCCTTGACATGTTCCACATCGAGGATCCGTTCGTACTGGCAGGCGTCAACTGCTTTGTCGCTGCGGTCCTGATAGCGCTCGTACTTATCGCGGTGATCGTGCTGCGCAGAACATTTACTTCCATTCAGAAGAGCGACACGCCGTTTAAGCCCGAGATACTCCGCAGCATTAAGATCACAGGCATTTTGGTAACGGTCATCGTGCTGACATCTTCGATCGGCATTGCGGCTGTCGTAGGCCTGGCATTCTGGTGCGTTTACACGATATTCGACTACGGCATTGAGCTGCAGACGGATGCCGATGAGACTCTTTAAGGAGGACTGCCTGTGGGTAAGATCATACTTCGTCTGGACCGCGTGATGGCGGACCGCAAAATGAGCCTGAATGAACTCTCGGAGAAGGTCGGCGTCTCAAACGTCAATCTCTCGAAGATCAAGACCGGCAAGATCAGCGCTGTCAGATTCTCGACGCTTGCGGCGATCTGCCGCGTGCTGAAGTGCCAGCCCGGCGACATCCTCGAATATGACCCGGATGCGCCCGACGAGCCGGAAGAGTAACCCGATGTATTACCGGAAGGATGTCCGATACGACGTCCTTCCGGCTGTTTGCTGTGATCATATATTTTCGAAAGAGGTATTAGCATGAAAAAGCGTATTACCGAGTATCTGCGCAGGATCGATCTGCTGCTCGATACAGCCGGGCCCGATACCGACTGGGAACGGGAGAAGTCGGAGCATCTGACGCAAATATCGTTCTTTATGCACGAGAGACTGATACATCTGATCGTTACCGCGCTTTTTGCGGTGCTGACATTTCTCGTTTTCCTGGCGCTCATGAGCAGCTTTTCATGGGCGCTTGCCGCGCTGTTCGCGGCGCTGCTCGTGCTGCTCGTTCCGTATATCATGCATTATTATCTGCTGGAGAATTCCGTGCAGAAAATGTACGAGCAGTACGACAGAATGTACGAGGCGGAGCTTAAGAAGCACCATGACTGAGCGCGGCGTTCAGAGCAAAAAAATACTGTAATCAGTCCGCTTTTCTACATTGTAATGCCGGGAGCGGATAGCGTAATATTGCAGTATGATGAGAAAACGGGCCGGCAAAATGATACGCCGGCGCTGAATGTGAGGATGACCATGAGAAAAGAGATACTGTTTAACGATAACTGGGAGTTCGTGCGTCTTGGGTTTGGGACAGAACTCGCCGATTTCTATGAGTTCGCAAAGGGAAAGACCGCGCTGCCGCGCGCAGCGGAGACTTCCGATGAGACACGTGACGGGGCGGTGCTCAGATATGTGAACATCCCGCACGACTGGCTGATCTATGATACGCGTGAGCTGTATATGGATTCGACGGGATGGTACCGGAAGCGTTTTGCGCTTAAGAAGGAAACCGGCAGGAGATACCTGATCAATTTCGACGGCGTATACATGGACAGTACGCTGTATGTGAACGGAAAGCCCGCAGGGACGCATCACTACGGCTATTCCGCTTTTGAATATGATATTACGGACCTTCTTGCGGACGGGGACAATGAGCTGATCATGCAGATCAGGCACAAGTCGCCCAACACGAGATGGTATTCGGGTGCGGGCATTTTCAGGGACGTGACCTTTAAGGACGTGCCGCAGGTGCATATTGCCACGGACGGAGTGTATGTCTCCGCGAAAAAGACCAACGGCAGGTGGACCGTGACCGCGAACGTTGAGGTGACGGGCGGTGAAGCAGATATGGCAGACAGAAGAACCGTCCCCATGTCTGCCGGGAGCACCGGTGCGCGTTCGTTTACGGCTGACATCAGGCTGCTGACTCCCGGACCCGGCGATGCCGGCACGATCGGCAAACCCTGTCCCGAAGCGGCGGACTATGTCCCCGATGATTCATCAAACGGCGATAACTGCGCGGTTTGCGAGCATCCGTGCGCCTCGAGAGGTTCTGTACGCGTTTCGGATTTTGAGATCAGAGAGAACGGCTTTTCGTTTGCGATAGACAATCCTTTTATCTGGGATATCACTTCACCGAACCTGTATGAGCTTACCGTGACGCTGATGTGTGACGGCGCAGCTGCCGATGAGGTCAGCACACGCTTTGGCCTCAGGGAGATCGAATACACCGCGGACCGCGGCTTTTTCCTGAACGGCAGGAGAGTAAAGATATACGGCGTATGCGAGCATCACGATCTCGGCTGCCTCGGATCCGCGTTCGACAAGAGCGCGATGCGCCGCAAGATACTTGTCCTGAAACAGATGGGCGTCAACGCGATCAGGACTTCGCACAATATGCCTGCGCGCGGGCTGATGGAGCTTGCGGACGAAATGGGCATTATGATCGATTCCGAGGCTTTTGACATGTGGAGACGGTCCAAGACTGAGTTCGACTACGCGCGTTTCTTTGACGCGGACTGTGAGTCGGATATCCGCTCGTGGGTACGGCGCGACCGCAATCATCCTTCTGTCATCATGTGGAGCATCGGCAATGAGATATATGACTGCCATGCGGACGCTTCGGCCGTGAAGCTGACCGGAAAACTCAAAGGTTTTGTGGAAGAAAACGATTATATGCATAATGCGCCCGTGACACACGGCTCGAATTTCATGGCATGGGAAGGCGCGCAGAACTGCACGGATGTCCTGAAGCTGGCCGGATACAATTACGGTGAGCGGCTCTACGACGATCATCACGCAAAGCATCCGGACTGGATGATCTACGGCAGCGAGACCTCGTCGACGGTACAGTCGCGCGGTATTTATCATTTCCCGATGAATGTGTCGGTTATGGCCGACGATGACGAGCAGTGCTCGGGTCTCGGCAACTGCACGACCAGCTGGGGCGCGGAAAATGTCGAATATGTCATCAAGGCTGACCGTGACCACGCTTTTTCGGCGGGGCAGTTCCTGTGGTCGGGCTTTGACTATATCGGCGAGCCCACGCCTTATCATACCAAGAATTCGTATTTCGGGCAGATCGATACCGCAGGTTTCCCGAAGGATACTTATTACATTTTCAAGGCTGAATGGACCGATGTCAAAAAAGCGCCTTTTGTGCATGTTTTCCCTTACTGGGATTTCAACGAAGGTCAGCTGATAGATGTGCGCGCGGCGACAAACGGTGCATCGGTCGAACTGATCGTAAACGGCGAATCGCAGGGCAAAAAGGAAATAGACCATGAACACGGGCAAATACTGTGCCCGACCTGGCAGGTGCCTTATCATAAGGGGTATATCGAGGCGATAGCTTATGATGCCGACGGCCGCGAGATCGCGCGTGACCGCAGGGATTCGTTCGGAGAGGCGGCTGAGATAAAATACAAAAGATTTGACCTGAAGGCCGGCAGCACTGCCGGAAACGATGAGCCGGACAGGCTGGCGTTCTTTGAGATCTATGCCGTCGATGCAGACGGACACGAGGTTGAGAATGCCGACACCGAGGTGCGCGTGAGCGTAACCGGCGGAGAGCTGCTCGGACTCGATAACGGCGACAGCACCGACTTTGACCAGTATAAATGCGATACACGCAGGCTGTTCGGAAACAGGCTCCTTGCTGTTGTAAGGGCGGACGAAGGACATTCTGCGGATGAGATAAGCATTGCGGTGGAACCTACCGGAAATGTGCCTGTACGTAAACTCGAGATCGTTTCGCACGGCGGACAGACCTTCGGTCCGGAGCACGAAACGATCGATGTCGAGGCGATCATCATGCCCGGGAACGCATCCTACAGCGACGTTACGTGGATAGCAGTCAACGATTACGCGGTAAAGACCAATCTGGCCGAGCTGGAGCCCGACGGCAGGAAATGCCGCATTCACGCGAAGGGCGACGGGAAATTCCGCATCCGCTGCATGACGAAGAACGGCACCGACAGGCAGAAATGCATCTCGAGCCTCGAATTTACCGCAGAGGGGATCGGAACGGCGTACTTTAACCCTTACGAGTTTGTGGCGGGTTCGCTCTACACCGATTCAAAGGGCGATGTCGGCAACGGAAACGAAAAGGGCGTTGCGACACCTCGCGGCGAGGAGAGCTATATCGGCTATACAAATCTTGATTTCGGCGAATTTGGGTCGGATGAGATCACGCTGCCGATATTTACGCTCGACAGCAAGGAATATGTGCTGCAGATATGGGAAGGCAGGCCTGGTGAGGCGGGCAGCGAGCTGCTCTGCGACGGGCGCTACTGCAAGCCGTCGATCTGGAATGTATACCAGCCCGAGACTTATAAGCTGAAGCGCAGGGTAAAGGGCATCACGAGCATCTATTTTACCGCGAATGACAAATACCACCTTAAAGGCTTCACATTTACCGCGCCGGACAAGGCATTTGCGCGTATAGCCGCAGCGGAGAACAGCCGCATCTACGGTGATACATTCACGCTGAATCCCGGGAGCGATGAGATAACCGGCATCGGCAACAACGTGACCATAGAGTTCGACGGCATGGACTTCGGTGTGCGCACCGCGCATAAACTGATCATTACCGGACGCGCGGCCGCAGGCAGCAATTCGATCCACCTGCGCGTCAGCGAACCCGACGGCACCGGCGCCGTCACAAAACTGTTGGAATTTGAGCAGTCGGACGACTATGTCGAAAGATCGTTTGACATAGGAGAAGTGACCGGAAATAAACGTATTGGTTTCGTCTTCCTTCCGGGATCGAACTTCGATCTTAAGTATTTTAAATTCGAATAAAAAATGTGGAAGACAAGGGGACGGTTGATTCCGTCCCCTTGTCTGCTTATTCTGTCGCGGCCGCCGCCGTGTCCACCTTCTGGTTGTACGGGTGGTTCAGTCCCTTATACTCGGACGGCGTGCAATTCTTCAGATTCTTAAATACCCTGTTGAATGTCGAAAGCGAATTGAAGCCCGATTGCATCGCAACTTCGGTGATGGATATGTCCGGAGTGATCAGCAGTGTCTCTGCGTGCTCTATGCGCTTGCGTGTCAGGTAATCGTAGTAGCTGACGTTCGTGAACTGTTTGAACAGGCGGGCAAAATGGAACTTGGAGAAGCCCGCTATATCTGCGAGCTCATCGACCGTGACATCCTCGGTGCAGTGCTCGTTGATGTAGTTGCAGACGGTCATGAACTTCTGGACGTATTCGTGCTGCTTGTTTGTGGTGAAATTGCCGAAGCGGCGCTCCTGGCTGTTCGATTCGCGGCCGAGATCCACAAAGAAACTGATCAGCAGGGAGTATATCCTGGCCTCAAAATAAGGAGACTCACCGAAATACTCGGACTCGATCTGCAGCATGTAATTGCGCAGTACTTCGGCGAGCTCGTCGCGGATCTCGTCGTTATTCTGCGTGCGGATGATCATGTAGGGATGGAGATTGTGCAGCAGTGAATCCATGCCCTTCAGATTGCACAGAAGAGAGTAGTCGACCATCATGATCATGCGCGAGCCGGTGGCGGGTGCCTTGAGCTGATGCAGCTCTCCCGGAGGAATGATCAGGATGTCCTTTTCGCCGAGGGTGATGGGATCGTTGCCTATGATGACCTGGTAGGTGTTTTCGTAAGGCATGATTATCTCCATCGCGGTATGCCAGTGGATCGGATAATCGTCGGTCTCGCGGTTGTGATAGATGCGCACCGAACTGACATTGTTGAAGGATACTGTTTCGACAATTCCGTTGAGAATCTCAATCATAATGAAAGCTCCTTAAAATGTGTGGCGATGTTGATTGTCAAATTTTGCTATATCGATTATTTGACTAGATATTAACATAATAATCAAAATAATACAATTATTTGACCAAAATTCACAAAAAGTACTTGATTTTAGGCTTGCTCGTGGTTTATTATCTATACAGACAGGCGATGTCATTTGAGAAAAGACTAATCAAAAAGCAATATTTGATTATCAAAAGTCAAAACCTGACGTGCCGAGCATACCGCCGAGAGCTATAATAACAGCGGTAACATGTAGATTGTTGTAAAACTGTTTGTTTGTGCGATAGGGTGGTAGTGCAATGGAGTATGAGGCAGCTTGGCTGGACGGGAGAGTTCCGTGCGCCGTTCCCGACATCGGAGGGATCGATGAGATATATCTGATGAGCGATACGGCAGGCATCAGCTCAGATAATGTTATTATCGACACAGCAGCCCGTGAGATGAGCAGGGCTGTCCGGGAAATGTTCGGTACCGAGCTTACTCCAAAGCAATTTTTGAGCACAGATACATTATATACGAAGTCAAATCTTAATGCAAATATAGTGCTGAAGCTCACAGCCCCGGACGATCGGCCGGTCGGAGCTTTCAGCGTAACCGCAGACGGGAGCACGAAGCTTATCACGGTCTCGTCAGCGACGGGCGAGGGTCTTCTCTACGGAGTGTTCCGCCTGATATTCCTCTTAAGGACGGTTAAGGCCTTTGAGCGGCTTAACTGTTCCGAGTCACCCGCTTCTCCGCTCAGGATGCTGAACCACTGGGATAATCTGGACGGCAGCATAGAGAGAGGTTATTCCGGAAAATCGTTCTTCTTTGAAAATGACAGGATCATCATAAACGACCGTACCGAAGCGTATGCGAGACTTATCGCGTCGGTCGGCATCAACGCGGTGGTCATCAACAACGTTAATGTTAAGGCTGCGGCCACTAAGCTTATTTCGGCGGTTTACCGCAGCGAGATCAAAACACTGGCCGGCCTGTTCAAAAAATACGGCATACGCCTTTTCCTGAGTCTTAATTTCGCGGCTCCGATGGAGCTGGGCGGACTCGACGGCAGCGACCCTCTCGATGAGAAGGTCAGGGCTTGGTGGAAGAGTGCTCTCGACGACCTCTTTACCGATGTCCCGGATCTCGGCGGTTTCCTGATAAAGGCCGATTCCGAGGGACGCCCCGGACCGTTTACCTACGGGCGCACGCATGCGGACGGCGCGAACATGCTGGCCGACATCATCGCTCCTTACGGCGGACTCATCATCTGGAGATGCTTCGTTTACAACTGCAAGCAGGACTGGCGCGATACAGTGACCGACAGGGCAAAGGCTCAATATGACAACTTCATGCCGCTCGACGGGCAGTTCCGTGACAATGTCATACTTCAGATAAAGAACGGCCCGATGGATTTTCAGGCAAGAGAGCCTGTTTCACCTCTGTTCGGCGGACTTAAATCTACCAACGAGATGATGGAATTCCAGATCGCCCAGGAATACACGGGACAGCAGAAGCATGTATTCTATCTGATCCCGATGTTTAAGGAAGTTCTGGCGTTTCGGACTTATATAAAGGATTCGGACGATACGGTCTGTGATGTTGTGACCGGACGCACCTTCGGCAATGTAAACTGCGGCATGGCTGCGGTCACAAACACAGGAAACGACGAAAACTGGACCGGACACGATCTGGCAGCCGCAAACCTCTTCGGATTCGGCAGGCTTTCCTTTAACCCCTCGCTTTCGGCCGAAGACATCGCCGGGGAGTGGACAGCACTCACCTTTGGCAGTGACGACGTTATATTCCAACTTATTTCATACATCCTCAACACCTCCGGACCGGCATACGAGAAGTATACAGCACCTCTCGGTGTCGGCTGGATGGTGAATCCCGGTCACCACTACGGACCGAACGTGGACGGTTACGAGTTCTCCGAATGGGGAACCTACCACCGCTCGGACGCAGAGGGCATGGGAGTTGAGCGGGGCATCAGGGGTACGGGCTATATACAGCAGTACAACGAGCCCAACGCCTCAACTTACGAGAATCTTGAAACCTGTCCGGACGAGCTGCTGCTGTTCATGCATCATGTTCCGTATACCCACAGGCTTCATTCGGGAAAAACCGTTATACAGCATATTTACGACAGCCATTACGAGGGCGCCGAAGAGGCGGTCCGCATGAGGAGCGCATGGTGCTCGCTTAAGGATAAGCTGGATAAGAAGCGCTATGAACGGGTGCTCGAAAGATTTGACGAGCAGGTTAGGAGCGCTGCCGAATGGCGTGACGCGATCTGCACCTATTACAGGCAGAAGAGCGGTATTGCCGATGAAAAGGGCAGGATATAAAGGACTGAACGGTTTTTTATATAAAATTATGAAAAAGGAAGAGGCGCACAATGGCAAAGGTCAAAACCTACAAGGATGATAACGGCAACAATATCATCGTCAAGACCGACATCACATGGGGACAGAGCTTTAAGAAGTACTGGCAGCTCTATTTGCTGCTGTTCCTTCCGATAGTTTATCTGCTCATCTTTAAGTATCTCCCGATGCGCTACATCATCACCGCGTTCAAGGAATACAAACTGAACATGCCGTTAAGACAGATGCCCTGGGCAACTACCAAGGGTCAGGTCGATTACTTCAAGTATTTCAAGAAAGCATTTGGAAATGCCGATTTCAAGCGTGCTCTCTTCAATACCGTCAAGCTGAATCTTCTCGATCTGCTCATGGGCTTCCCGGCACCGATCATTTTTGCCCTGATCCTGAATGAACTGTGCTTTAAGAGATTCAAGAAAGTGGTGCAGACTATCGCTTACATGCCTCACTTCCTTTCATGGGTTATCATTGCAAGCCTTGTTTCGCATCTGTTCGCTACGAACGACGGTCTTGTAAACCAGATGATCAACTTCTTCGGCGGCGAGTCGATCTCTTTCCTCGGTGTTCCGAAGAACTGGGTAAGGACGTATATAGGAGCCGGCGTATGGCAGAGTTTCGGATGGGGCTCGATCATTTACCTCGCATCGATCGCGAGCATAAATACCGAGCTTTACGAAGCGGCTTCGGTCGACGGCGCCGGACGATTCAAAAAGATGTGGCACATCACGCTGCCGGGCATCAAACCCACCATCGTGGTCCTGCTCATCATGAACCTCGGTTACATCATGGGCGGCGGATTTGAGCGTCCGTTCGCGATGAAGAATAATCTGGTCATGGAGAGTGCCGAGGTTATCTCGACCTTCGTATACAAAGTAGGTATCCAGCAGCTGAAATTCCCGCTGACGACCGCGATCGGCCTGTTCCAGTCCGTTGTCGGCCTGTTCTTCCTGCTGAGCGCGAATGCCATATCGCGTAAACTTGGTGAAAGGGGGATTTGGTAATGAAAGTCAAATCAACCGGAACCAAAGTCGGCGACTGGGTATTTGTAATAATCTGTATTTTAATAAGCATCATCTGCGTTGCGCCGATGCTGAACCTGCTGGCGAGGTCCCTCTCCGGCACGGAATTCCTTATCAGACACGAGGTTTTTCTCTGGCCCAAGGGCTTTAACCTCGAGGCTTACCAGACGGTTTTGAGTGACCCGAAGTATCAGAGGGCGTTCGTCTGGACGGCGTTCCTGACTCTGGTATGCACACTGCTTTCGCTTACAATGACTGCGCTGTGCGCGTACCCGCTGATCTTCCCGAAGCTCAAAGGGCGCGGATTCATTAACATCCTGATCACTATCACGATGTTCTTCAACGCGGGTACCATTCCCAACTACCTGCTGATGAGCGACATGCATCTGCTCGAGAACCCGCTGGTACTGATCATCCCGGCGTGCTTGAGTATTTACAACATGATCATAATGCGAAGCTTCTTCTACGGCATACCCGATTCGCTCCGTGAATCGGCGGAGATAGACGGAGCCAGCCACATAAAGGTACTCTGGAAGATATATGTTCCTCTTTCAAAGCCCGTTTTCGCCTCACTTGCACTGTTCTACGCGGTAGGCCGCTGGAACGGATACGGCGATGCGCTTATGTACATCAAGACACAGAAGCAGTATTTCCCGCTGCAGCTTCTCCTCTACAACATCCTCAACAATGTTAACGCGGTAGAAGTAGCGGCACAGGAAGGCTTCATGCAGCCCGGTCTTAAGGATTCGCTCAAAGCCGCGACCGTTATGTTCGCGACCGTGCCGATCCTGCTGATCTACCCCTGGCTGCAGAGATATTTCATTGCCGGCGTTACGATGGGCGCGGTAAAGGAATGATCCTTTTATTCGGAACTGACGCACAGTGCGTTGATTCATATACAAATTAAGGAGGAAGAAAATGAAAAAAGTATTATCTGTACTTCTTGTTCTTGCAATGGTCCTTTCATTGGCAGCCTGCAAGAAAGACACACCCGTGACACCCGATAATTCGGGCAGCACACCTACACAGAGCGCGAGCAACAATAATAACGACAACAAGACTCCCGACGCTCCCAAGAACGATACTCCCGCAGATCAGCCCGACGCACGCGGCATGATCAACGGCAAGTTCGCAGAGAAGAGACACATCACTGTTGAGCTTTACGACCGCAACGTTGACGGCGGTACCGAAGCCGGCAACAACGCATGGACTCAGTGGATCCAGCAGCAGATGCTCGATCGCTACAATGTAGAAGTTGAGTTCATTACCGTATCCCGCTGGCAGGAAGCTGACGATATCAACAACCTCCTCGCTGCACAGACCGCACCCGATATCTGCTACACCTACAACTACGGCGCTATCCAGTCATATGCGGAAATGGGCGGCGTTATCGACCTTGCTCCCGTTCTTGAGGAGAACAAGGATCTCGTTCCCAGCATGTTTGACTGGCTCGGCGAAGAACTCATTTACCAGGATCTCGATCCTTCGGAAGGTACCCTCTGGGCTATCGAAGGTAAGAGAAATGAGACCTGCCGTATCAACACCTTCATCCGTCAGGACTGGCTCGATACTTTAGGGCTCAAGTCTCCCACCACAAGAGCAGAGCTTGAGAAGGTTCTCGTTGCTTTCAGAGACAATGCGCAGACACTCCTCGGAGCTGACGCTGCAAAGATGGTTCCTTTCTCCGTATCTTACGATATCGGCTGGAGAGCGGCTAACCTCATCGAGTCCTTCATGGACCCCAACATCTCCGATAAGGATTACTATGTAAACGGCTATGATGACAGAAAGTTCACCGAGCCCGGAACCAAGGAAGCCATCAGAGTTCTCAACAAGTGGTACAATGACGGCCTCGTTTGGAAGGATTTCGCCGAGCATTCGGGCAGCGATGATACCGCTGAGGATGATATGATCAAGGCTGGCTTCGTTGGCTGCTTCATCCACAACTACGATTATCCTTTCCGCGGCGGCAAGGATTCCATCAACGCTACACTTGCGGCTCAGTACGGCCCTCAGGCTAAGTTCGTTGCGATCAACTGCTTCGAGGACAAGAACGGCGGCTACACCAAGTACAGCTATTCGAACAGCGGAGACCGTAAGGTATTCTTCCCCGCTACCAATGACGAAGTTATCGCTTCGCTTTGCTACCTTGAGTTCATGTCCCAGGCTTCAACCGTTGAGTTCCTTCAGATCGGTGAAGAGGGCGTTATCCACACCGTTGACGCAGCTACAGGCGCTATGGTCATCCAGGCTCCCGATGATGCTCATCATGAGTGGTACCAGAACTCCGGCAAGAACATCGATATGACCATCAACTGCAATGGTTTAAGACTTGATACCGAAGAACTCACGGTTCAGTCACTGGCATTTGCATATGCTGATGTTGATCCTGCTGATGTTCAGAATGCTATAAAGGTTGCTCAGGTTGATGCCAAGACACCCAAGACTCCTTCCGTAGGTGATATCCAGGCCGAAACCGAAGGAACAGACCTTGACGGCAAGAGAGATCAGGCATACGATAAGGCAGTGGTTGCTTCCGAAGCTGATTTCGATTCTGTATGGGATCAGGGTATGGAAGAGTACCTGGCAGCAGGCGGACAGGCTATCATTGATGAGAGAGCAGCTGCATGGGATGCTACCTATTCATCAGATAATCTGTAAGTCGACAACGGTCGTAAAGACAGTATAGTATCGTAATTGGAGGCTCCATCATCCGGTGGGGCCTCCGTTTAAGAACAGCCGCAGTTTGAAAAACTGTAGGTTGATAACCTGTAGTTTGAAAAACTGTAGTATACGGATACGGAGAAACAGATAATTATGGAAATGACTCTAAGATGGTTTGGAACCGGATTTGATACGGTGACACTCAGGCAGATAAGACAGATACCGGGAGTGACGGGAGTGATCACCACCTTGTATGATACCGAACCCGGAGAGGTATGGAGCAGGGAGCGCATTCATGCCCTCAAGGAGGAAGTGGAAGCGTCAGGCCTGCATATCAGCGGCATAGAATCCGTTAATATCCATGATGCCATCAAGGTAGGAACACCCGACAGAGATCAGTATATAGACAATTACATCACCACACTTGAAAACCTGGGCAAAGAAGACATCCATATGGTGTGCTACAACTTCATGCCCGTATTCGACTGGACCAGAACGGAACTGGCGAGAGTACGTCCCGACGGATCTACGGTTCTGGCTTATTCACAGAAAACAATAGACTCCATCGATCCGCAGGATATGTTTGCTTCCATCAAGGGCGATGCCAACGGGGCTATCCTCCCCGGCTGGGAACCCGAGAGAATGGCGAAGATAAGCGAACTCTTTGATATGTACAAGGATGTGGACGAGGAGAAGCTTTTTGATAATCTGAAATACTTCCTGGAAAGGATCATGCCCGTATGCGATAAGTACGATATCAATATGGCAATCCATCCCGACGACCCCGCATGGAGTGTGTTCGGACTTCCCAGGATCATAATCAATCTGGACAATATCATGCGTATGATGCGCATGGTTGACAATCCTCACAATGGGGTGACTTTCTGCGCAGGTTCGTACGGCACCAACAGAGCCAATGACCTGCCTACCATGATCAGGGCCCTGAAGGGCAGACTCCATTTTGCTCATGTCAGAAATCTGAAATTCAATTCGGATGATGATTTCGAGGAAGCCGCTCACCTGTCTTCCGATGGCAGCTTCGACATGTATGAGATCATGAAAGCATTATATGATATAGGTTTCGAAGGCCCCATCCGTCCCGATCACGGACGAATGATATGGGATGAAGTGGCGATGCCCGGATACGGCCTGTATGACAGGGCGCTCTGAGCCACATACTTAAACTGCCTGTGGGAAGCGATCGTAAAGAGTCACGGAGAAAAGTGAGACTAAGGATCGGGGTATG
>JAEEXY010000059.1 GCA_016288005.1 Lachnospiraceae bacterium | reverse complement strand
AAAAGGGCGATCCTACAACCGTGGATGTGCCGTGGGAGGTGCGAAATGCAGATGGAAGAGATTTTGGAATTAATTGAACAGAAGCAGTACTCGCGCCTCAGACAGGAGCTTGCGGAATGGAATGAGGCCGATATCGCGGCGATCTTTGAGAACCTTCCGAGAGAAGAACTGATCAAGGTATTCCGGATCCTGCCAAAGACCATGGCAGCGGATGTATTTGCCTATTTGCCGATCGAGACGGAGCAGATGATCATCACTTCGCTGACGGACCGTGAAGCAGCTAACATCATCAATAATCTGATGGCCGATGACGCGACCGACCTGATGGAAGAGATGCCGGCGAGCGTGGTCAAGAAACTGCTGGCCAACGCAAATGCGGAGACCAGACGTGACATTAACCATCTGTTACGCTATCCGGAAGATTCCGCCGGATCGATCATGACGGTCGAGTTCGTAGACCTGAAGGAAAATCTGACCGTGTCACAGGCGATCGAGCGGATCCGCAAGACCGGTGTCGATAAAGAAACGATCAACATCTGCTATGTGCTCGATAAGGAACGGCACCTGATCGGTACCGTTGGCCTCAGAAAGCTGCTCATCCATAAGGAAGATGAGATCATCGGGGACATCATGAATGACAACGTCATTTCCTGTAATACCATGACGGACCAGGAAGAAGTTGCGATGATGTTCTCCAAATATGACTTTACCGCGATGCCTGTCGTGGATAATGAAGACCGGCTGGTCGGGATCATCACCATCGATGACGTTGTCGACATCCTGCAGGAAGAGGCTACAGAGGATATCGAAAAAATGGCAGCTATCTTGCCGACGGACAAACCGTATCTGCGCATGGGAATCTTTGAGACATGGAAGAAGCGTATTCCCTGGCTGCTCTTACTGATGATCTCAGCCACATTTACCGGCATGATCATCTCAAAATACGAGGAGGCCTTAAGCGCCTGCCTTGTGCTTTCAACATTTATCCCGATGCTGATGGATACCGCCGGCAACAGCGGAAGCCAGGCTTCGGTTTCGATCATTCGTGCGCTTTCGCTCGATGAGATCGAGTTTTCGGATATCTGGAGAGTTCTCTGGAAAGAGATGCGTGTGTCTCTGCTGGTCGGTTCCACGCTTGCGGTCACCAACTTCGCAAAGCTCATGCTGATAGACAGAGTGGATGCCCCGATCGCATTTGTGGTATGCCTGACACTGGTTGTTACGGTATTCGTCGCGAAGCTGCTCGGATGCTCGCTGCCCATGGTCGTTAAAAAGTTCGGTTTTGACCCCGCGGTCACGGCCTCGCCTCTGATCACGACCATCGTCGACGCGCTGTCCATCCTGATCTACTTTAAATTCGCCGTTATGCTGCTCGGCATCGCTGTCTGACGGCACTTACATTTTGATTTAATATTTGCATTACCGGAGGAAAGTATAGATGAACACAGTCTTAGAGCTGATCTCGCAGAAACTTAAATCGGCATTTACCGCATGCGGATACGAGGAAAAGTACGGCAACGCGGCGGTCTCGAACCGCCCCGATCTGTGCCAGTATCAGTGCAACGGCGCGCTGGCAGCGGCCAAACAGTATCATAAGGCTCCCATAGCGATAGCCGGCGAGATAGCGGAAAAGCTTAACGGTGACGAGCTGTTTTCAAAGGTTGAGGCGGTCAATCCCGGCTTCCTTAACCTCAATATCAGCAACAAGGCACTCGCGGAGTATCTTAATGACATGGCAAGAGCCGAGAACCTCGGCTTTGAGCCCGCCAACTGCGGCAAGACCGCCATCGTTGACTACGGCGGAGCCAATGTGGCAAAGCCACTGCATGTCGGTCATCTGCGTCCTGCGATCATCGGAGAGAGCGTAAAGAGACTGCTTGATTTTGACGGCTTTGAGGCTATCGGCGATGTGCATCTCGGAGACTGGGGACTTCCGATGGGCCTCATAATTACCGAATGCAAAAAGAGATTCCCCGAGTTGCCTTATTTTGATGAGAGCTATACAGGTGATTATCCCAAGGAGCCGCCTTTTACCATTAGTGACCTCGAGGAGATATATCCTTTCGCGAGCGCTTATTCAAAGGAGCATGAGGATTACAAAGAGGCGGCCAGGACGGCTACAGCCGAACTGCAGGCCGGCAACAGGGGTTATCGTGCTCTCTGGAAGCATATTCTCGATGTGTCCAAGACAGACCTTAAGAAAAACTATGACAATCTTAACGTACATTTTGAGCTCTGGAACGGTGAGAGCGATGCCGACCACCTGATCATGCCGATGGTGGAGGATCTAAAAAAACGCGGTATTGCGCATATAAGCGAAGGCGCCGTAGTTGTCGACGTTAAGGAGGACTCGGATAAAAAAGAGATGCCTCCCTGCATTCTCGTTAAGTCTGACGGAGCCGCCATCTATGCTTCGACCGATCTGGCCACACTCGTTGACAGAGAAGCAAAATATAAGCCCGACAAGGTCATCTATGTTGTTGATAAGCGTCAGGGACTTCATTTCGAGCAGGTATTCAGGACCGCACGCAAGGCAGGTATCGTTCGTCCCGAGACAGAATTGTTTTTCCTCGGCAACGGAACCATGAACGGCAGTGACGGAACTCCCTTCAAGACCCGTGACGGCGGCGTTATGAGACTTGAATACCTTATCCGTGACATTTCGGACAAGGTACTCGAGAAGATGGCCGACCGTGATATGGATGAGGAAGAGGCGAAGGAGATATCGCGCATGGTAGGTCTTGCCGCATTAAAGTACGGAGATCTGTCCAATCAGGCTACAAAGGATTACGTATTTGATATCGAGAGATTTACTTCGTTTGAAGGCAATACGGGTCCCTATATCCTCTATACGATGGTCAGGATCAAGTCGATCCTTGAAAAGCTCGCGTCTGCGGACGGTACCGCGATAGATAAGATCCGCAACGATGTTAATTTCGGATTCATCAAAATGGGACAGACCGAGAGGGAATACGGAGCGAGCGAGATCGACCTGATGCTTTCGCTGACCGGATTTTCCGAGGCGGTCCACAGATCTGCGGACGAATACGCTCCGCATAAGATCTGCGCGTTCGTTTACGAGCTGGCCGACAGGTTCAATTCATTCTACCACGACCATAAGATCGTGACACAGGAGGACGTTAATGTCCGCAATGAGTGGGTCTGCCTGATCGTTGAGGTGCTCAAGGCGCTCGAGATCTGCATGGATCTGCTCGCGATCAAGGTTCCCGATCGTATGTAATTTTTTGTGGTTTGTTGTTGCACTCCTGACGGGGGAAATGGAGTAAAGTAATGTTTATTGGGCGAAAAGATGAATTAAAGCAGCTGGAGAACATATATGCCAACGAGCACTCCAATGTGCTGGTTATCTACGGCAGGGCAGGCATCGGAAAGACATCTCTTGCGCTTAAATTCTGCGAGAAAAAGCATTATATCTACTACAAGGCCGGCGATGTAAGCGAGGCCGAACAGATAAAGGGCATAGAGAAGGCTGTCATCGAGAAGATGGATCAGGGCTCCGATTCCAAAACCGTGCTGGTCATCGACGAATTCAGATTTGCCGCTACGCCGGAACTTAAATCCAGACTTATCAAGCTGATCAAAGAGGAGCAGACCTACGGCAGATACATGGTTTTGCTGCTTTCTTCATCGGTCAACTGGGTAGAGAACTCGATGGTCGGAGAGAACAAGGACTTTGTGCGCTTTATTACAGGCATATTTAAGATCAAGGAGCTGAGCTTTGCCGAGACTGTCGAATGGTTCCCGAAGTCGACCGCGTCCGACTGCGTTATGATCAGGGCCATACTCGGCGGAGTACCCCGCTACTTAAAGCTCTGGCAGGAAAACCGCAGGATCAGGGAGAATCTGCTGAGCCTGTTCTTCAGTTCGGACGCTCCGCTGCTCAATGAGGCGGAATATCTGCTGAAGCTGGAACTGCGAGAACTCGGCGCTTACAATACTATCCTTACCGCGCTCGCCACGGGCCGCAACAAGCTGAACGACATATTCGAGTACACCGGCTACGGCCGCGCGAAGATCAGCGTATACCTGAAAAATCTGTCCGAGATGGACATCGTTGAAAAGGTTTATTCCGTCAGCGTGCGCAATGCCGAGAATACCAAAAAGGGCGTCTACAGGATCAAGGATAATTTCCTGAATTTCTACTATGCCTATGTATTCCCGAACATGTCGGATATCGAGACCGACAACGGCAAATACATCTATAACAAGCTCTTTGTTCCGGACATGGGCCGTTTCATGAGAAAGAGTTTCTCGGATGTCTGCAGGGAGTATCTGGAAATTATGTCCAAATATAAAAAGCTCGGCAGGAACTACAACGAATGGCAGTCCTGGTACGGCAAAAAGGGCATCCTCGATATAGTGGGGCAGGACAGTGAAAAGAACACACTCGTCGGCATGTGCTTCTATTCGGATAAGGCGGCTGACTTCGATCAGCTCGATGAGTTCAAGCTCCTGGTAGAGGAAGCGGGCATCAGACCGAAAAAGCTCTGCCTGTTCAGTAAGAGCGGCTTTGAGCCCGAACTCGTCAGATACGCAAAAGAAGAGAATATCATGACGGTTTCTCTTTCGGACCTGTGATCTGAGGTTTTGTTCGGTTGACATCTCATTTGCGTATTGATAGAATTATCAGTGTTGGAGGTTTTTTGAAATGGATCTGATTAAGAAGACCGGCCTGTCCGGTATTTTGAAATATATATTTCTCGCGGCGGTCATCATGACTGCGATCGGCTTTGCTTCCGTACACGGTGTACATGCCGAGGAGGGCGATGACAACTGGGTATATTATGTCGGAGTGGCAAACGGCACCGTCAATGTGCGTTCCGGTCCCGGCGTTGAGTACGACCAGATCACCGACGCATCCAATGAAAAGATCAAACTCTCCGCACAGGAAGAGGTTACGATCATCGGCGAGTCACCTTCGTCCGAGGGCAAGATCTGGTACAACATCAAGTTTGAGCGCGGCGGCATCATGTATAAGGGCTATGTGACCAGCTCCTATGTATCGAAGGACGAGTCACGCACGATCACTCCTTCGCCCACACCTTCGCCGACACCCACACCTTCGCCCGCACCTACACCTACAGAGGCTCCGACCGAGGTTCCCACGCCTACTCCTGTACCCGATGACAATGAGGGCAACGGCACCACACGCGACGAGATATTCAAGATCATCCTGATCGTTATAGTTATTGCGATCCTTATCCTCGTTGGTCTGATCGTCTACAAGCTGCTCCGTGACCGCAAGTCTGGCTCGGAGGACGCCGCATCGCGAAAGGTAGACAGACTGAAGAAGCTCAACCTCGACAACCGCGAGAGCGGCAGAAAGGTTCCTCAGATCAAGAGGCTCGACGTAGAGTCCTCCGCACCCGAAGAGGTTCGCCAGGATGTATATTATAAGAATTCATACGATTCCGGCGAGGATGACTTAAAGCGCAACGCCGAGAAGGATACCGACGAGCGCAGAGCACTCCGTGCCGCCATCGACCGCCTCCAGGAGCATGACATCGTTTACCATACGACCTACGGAGAGGGCGAGGTATTCGATAACTCCGATGTTAAGCTGATCGAGGTTCGTTTCGGAAATGATATGAGATTCCTCAAGAAGGACCAGCTAGTGGCCAAGAGAGAGCTGCTGATCATCGACGAAGAGGATCAGAGCATCGCAAAGAGACGCAATAAGAGAAGAACAAATAAATAACGTATAAAGACATGAGAAAGACACGGGGACGGTTCTTCTGTCTGCAAAGTGCGCAGACAGAAGAACCGTCCCCGTGTCTTTTGCTGTCTTTTCGCATGTTTAGCGGCCGGAGAGGAAACTCCGAAATCGTTTAATGTGGTCAAAAGTTACAAAACAGGTTACAGGACTATACAAAGCATGGTCAAAAAGGGTAAAGAGATTTACCAATTTGAATCTTAAAATTGGTAAATATGTATCCAAAATGTATCTTTATTCCGTTAGAATTAAACTAACATGACGGATATGGTTGTCCGTGGATTATTAATTACTTATGAGGAGGAAGGCACATGAAGAAATTTTCATGGAAAAAATTAATGAGCCTTGTTCTTGTTTTTGCCCTTATCATCGGCGGCATTAACCTCGGAGCAAGGAAGGTTTCGGCAGAAGAAGAGTCTGATCTCATTTCAAGCGTTGAAGGGAAAAAGGCTGTTGTTGATGGACGAGAAATTCCTACAGTTTATTATACGTTTTTGCGTGATACTGTAGATGATGTTATTAAGGCAAAGATCAACGTTGTTTTACTTATTGATAATTCTGTTAGTATGCAGGGCGCTAGACTTTCTAACGCTAAGACTGCTGCACAGTATTTTGTGCAGGGAATGTTTGATAATAAGAATCTTGAGCCTACTTTCTATCTGGTAACATTTGCAGGTTCTGCTCAAACAATCAGTCTTGAAGGTTTAGATTGTGAGGGAATTAAGAAAAAGATTGCTGATATTGGTAATTCATCAGGAACTAATATCAAGGCTGGTATTGATGAAGCACTTAAGCATGTAAATAGTACTGAGAAAGATACAACTTATATGCTTATTCTCTCTGATGGAGAAGCAAATAGACCTAATGGTTGGGGCGTTGATACTACTGCGGTAACAATAGAAGCATTAAAGTCTGCAAAGAATTCAGTAAATACTTTATACGCAATTCGAATTGGTGATAATCAGGCTAAAACTATTGGCGAAGTAGTAGATTCTTCAAATATTATCGATGTTAACGATGCAAGTGGCATAGGTGCTGGTTTACAGGCTATTTCCAGTAAAATCCAGAAAGAAGCAGTTTTAGCTAATGTTATTGCTGAAAAAGGGAAATACGTAACATTTAAGAATGCTACAAATGCTGATGGTACAGAGAATAACAAAGTAACCCCTGGAAAGTATACTTTCAAAGATGAAACAGAAGAGAAAGATGTTATTATTTGGAATATTACTGATCCTGAGGGTGCTGAAGTAAAGCAGGCTATTAACTCACCAATGATTAATTTTGAAATCAATAAGACACCCGAAGAGTTATATAATCTTTATATGTCAGGTGAGGATACTGAGAATATAACAATTGAGCGAGTTGCAGACTCTAATCTGATAAAAATCGGTATCAAGTTAACCGGAAAGACTGTTTTAGCATATACACAGAAGATTAATGATGAAACGACTGAGAAGGTTGTTGATGTTGCAAACTTCCTTGATCTTCTTGCTTATGAGCAAACAGAAGTACCGTATTCTGTTGAATATGTATATTATGTTGATAATGAAAAATATGTTATTGATTCGTATGAGGGTCAGGCTTTAGATGGATCTGAGATTTCTATTCCTAAATTAACCGATGAGCAGTTCGCTGCAAAGGAGCTTACCCCTGCTAATTTCATCTACAGCGAGAATAATGATTTCAATCCTCCCGTAGGTGTTGATAATCATAATTTCACTATCGTTCTTCAGAAGCTTTCAACCGTTAGGTTCATCGATGAGTTCCAGGCATTAGAAGATGAAGGCGAACTTCCTGTTACCGTTCAGGAGGGTACAGAAGCTGTAGGCACACAGCTTGTTTTCCCTGTGGATCCTCGTCCTGATTATACTGAGAATAATGAAACATATAAGTTCGCAGGTTGGGCAATGAAGGTTGCTGTTGGCGGCGCTATTGCTATTGATGAAGAGGGCAACGTAGTTGATGAGGCACCTGTAAGTGAAGTACTTTTACTTGTAAAGCCTGAGGATTTCACAACATACGGTATTAGCGATCTTACTTTCTATGCTAAGTATGTGAAAGATATCCCTGAGCCCGAAGTTGAGTACTCTGTAAAATTCCTCAATAACGACGGAACTGAGATTTTAGAGAATGTTGGATCGCTTGGTGATACTATAGCTGTTCCTGAGTATCGCGTTGCATTCGACTATGCAGGTATCAAGGCTGCTTATACCACTTACACGTTCTATGGTTGGGCAGATTATGATGCATCTAAGACTGCATATACTTTAGCTGATGCTGACAATACTGTTGTAACAGAGGTTATTCCTGAGTTTGGCAGAACTTATATTGCGGTTTATAAATCGGAGTATAATCCTCCTAAGGATGATCCTACACCTTCACCTTATGTTCCTCCGATCATCTTTGTAACACCTACACCTTCACCCGTTCCTACCGAGGCACCTACACCCGTTCCTACTGAGGTACCTACCGAGGAGCCCACACCTACTCCCGAGCCTGTAGTTGAGGTTGAAGAGCCCGAGACTCCCGAAGGTGATGTAGAGATCGACGAGATCGAGACTCCCGAGGGTGCACCCGAGGAAGAGCTTGAGGTTGAGCCTATCGACACTCCTCAGGGCGACCTTCCTAAGACCGGTGTTCTTCCTACATATGCATTCATCGGCATCGGTGCTGCATGCGTACTGTTCGGTTCGATCCTTGTTATCAAGCGTCGTAAGGAAGAGAACTAATTGAATAACTAAGCATTACAGCTTACATAAGAGAGCGCTTCCGCGAGGAGGCGCTTTCTTTTTATTGCAAGGTTTACTCTCTTTGGTGTATAATGTATAAACCGATTCTTTGTATTTACTATTGGAGTGAATATGAGCGATACCATTGAGAACAACAATATCGTGACCGTGCCTGACGGCGTGTCTGAGATGCCGGCCTCATGCTTTGGAGTATGGGGGCGTGATTACTATGCGACTGCGGCCGATGAAAACGTATATCATTTTCTGGATTATTACAGACGCACTTCACTGATGAATCTTATTCATCCCGAGGACGAGCTGCGTTTTTCCGCGTGGTGGAATTCGCTTGATGCCGCCAGGCAGCGCAGCATTATAGTCAAGATCATCCGCGGCAACGGCGAGATGCGCACCGTATATATGAAGGGGCGCGCGGTCGATGATGATGAGAATAAGCATCTGCTGAATATCGAGATGATCGATGTGGAGAGGACATGCGAGAGTTTTTCCGAGCTATCCGACATGATCACGCGCATTACGGCATACCATGAGCACCTCGAGGGATGCGAGTTTGAGTATGACGCTGCGGACGGCACAGTCAATATGTTCAGGTTTATCAGTTCCGAGCGCCGCGCGGAGACGGATCCCGGGCTGGTGGCGCTTATTCCTGAGCTGGCAGACCGTTTCAAGCGCATCAAGGGTAAGCCCGAAGTTATTAATGAGATCATTCAGGGCCCCGACGATAACGCTTATTCCATAGACGCAGTCTGTCTGTACAGGCATTTTGAGCTGTCCGGCATATACGGCCGCGTTCGTAAGAATAACCAGCGTTATGAGGACGTAGAAAAGACGCCGATAGAGAATATCGACTCCTTTACAGGGCTCTGGAACAAGGTCGGTTCTATGGAGTATCTGAGGCAGGTACTCGAGGACAAGAGTGTACATCAGGTAGTCGTGTTCATGCTGGACCTCGATTATTTCAAAACACTGAACGATTCCTACGGGCATGCGTTCGGAGACGAGGCCATACTGCGCACGGCACAGATCATAAAGAGCGTTATTAAGAACCGGGGCATAGGCGCGCGTTTCGGCGGCGATGAGTTCATGATCGTATTAAAGGACCTCGGTCCCGAAACAGCTATACGCGCCGTGGCAGAGTCCATCAGGACCCAGATATCATGGGCATTTCCGGAGAAGGTGCTCGCTGACCGCATTACATGCACCATCGGTATTTCCGAGGCTCCGAGAAACGGCACGGATTTCGATACCATATTCAACAAAGCGGACAGGGCGCTGTACATCGGCAAACAAAAGGGCAAGAACCGCTATATCATCTATAAGGAGCATCTGCACGGCGAGCTGCCCACCAGTCCCGATATATCTCTCGAACAGGGTATCCGTGACGCTCTGAATGTTGACACATTGCTCAATACGATCACGAGCTGCCTGAAGATACTCAGTACCGAGGGCAGAGAGGGCCTGCAGAAAGTAGCAGCTAAGCTGCTTCCGCTGTACGGCATGGAGAGACTCTCAATCTATACCGGAGAGGATCTGTCGCTGCTGGAGTTTTACGGACTGAACGAGCCTCCGGTGCATTCTCTCGCCGGCTTTAAGAGAAAAGAAGCGGAGGGACTGCTCGATAAATACGGCATCTGCCAGATCTCCTTTATGTACGATCAGCAGATTTATCTGAGCGATATACATGACCGTCTGAAGAGTAACGGAGTTAAGGATATCGCTGTATTTGCTCACACCGACAAGCATAAGATCGACGCGCTGGTATGCTTTGAGAGACTGACGAGGCGCGAGACGGCAGACAGCCGCAAGTGGTCGGATGAGGAGCTGCATTTCCTGACTCTGGTGTCCAGAATGATAGCGGAATGTGTTACCAAGTGATCCGATAGGTTTTTATTTCATGTAGAAAAGTGCTGTATATAGTCCTATAAAAATCACAATACGCGTAGTATATGTGAATATATCAAAATATATGTAGCTCGCCTTGACAATGCGTGTTAGGCGAGCTATAATTATGGCAATTTCACAATAATAGGAGGACACTACATGAAAGGCAATTTCTTCACCAGGAGTTTGTTTGTTAAGATAAGCTGTCTGGTCGCAGCGGTAGCTTTGATAGGTATTCTGGCCGAGGCTGCAGTTTCCGCGACCCGTATCAGAAACATTATGGAAAAGAATTCCGTTTCCACACTTACCTCTATCGTTGATTCAAAGACAGAGACTATCAAAGAGTATGTAGACCAGCAGTACAGAGTTATAGACTCGTACACGATCAACAGTGACGTTAAGGCACTGATCGATGATTCGGTCAATCCCGATCTGCAGGTAAAGGCACAGCAGTTCACCGAAGCTATGTCGGCGACCATTCCTTTCCTCGACAGTCTGCTGTTTACCGATTATCCCGGTGTATGCCGTATCCACAATATGCCTGAGCTCGTCGGATATCAGAACGATGCGGAGACCGTAGGCATGATCCAGCAGTTCTATTTTATGGATCCTCCCAATCCCCAGTACTCCATGATGGCGATCGCTTCACCCGCCACACAGAATGTTACGCTGCTGTTCATGAAATCGCTGTATACAACGGCAGGACAGCCCGGCGGTTATGCGGCTCTCGGCGTTACCACACAGAAGATCACCGAACTGCTCGGTTCGATCAACCTCGGACCCGATCAGAAGGTTCAGCTGGTTACCATCGGCAACGGCACGGCTACCGTTATTTACGATACCGATCCGAGCCTGATCACGACCACTCTTGAGTCCGGTCCCATGTATGACCTGGCTGTTGCGCTTGGCGACGGCAGCGGCTCGATCCCTGAGACCGATATGATCAATTTTGAAAATGACAAGGGTGCCGAGATGCTCGGTACTTACAGATATCTGCCCGAGTACGGCTGGCTCCTGTTTGTTGCTTCGGATACCGGACATCTCTATGCTGAGGCTAAGTCGGCAGCGGCGCAGATCCTTACCATTGCGGTCGTAGTTATCATTCTTATCGGCGTTCTGCTTACATTCATCATCAAGAGAATGCTCGATCCTCTTACAAAGGTTCAGCATGCGCTGAGCGAGGTTGCGGATTACAACCTTAATGTAGGTGAGGACATCGAGAAGTACAGAAAGAAAGATGATGAGATCGGCAAGCTGGCCAACGCCACATTTGACGTTGTTGATATGCTGAAGAATGCTGTCGGCGTACTGCGCAACAGCTCAGATTCGCTCAATTCGAGCTCCGCTGATCTCGATAAGACATCGAAGATCCTTGTGGACGTAGCGAATGAGAATACATCGATCACCCAGCAGTTCTCGTCAGGTATCGAGCAGACCACAGCATCCGTCAGGATGGTTGAGGATGAGATCAATAAGATCGTTCAGCTGGTCAATGAAGTAGGAGATAAGGTTAAGCTCGGTGAGGAGAATTCCGAACAGCTTATCAGCAATGCCAAGAGCATGAACGATAAGGTTAACGAGAACATCGAGGCCAATGCGAGAACCATGGACCAGACTCTTGCGGCTATGCAGAGCGCTATGGAAAGCCTTGAGGCCGTTAAGAAGATCAATGAGCTCGCAGACGCGATCATGGATATCACATCGCAGACCAACCTGCTTTCACTTAACGCTTCAATCGAGGCTGCACGCGCAGGTGAGGCGGGACGCGGTTTCGCGGTTGTAGCCGGTGAGATCGGTCAGCTGGCCGACCAGTCGAAGGATACCGCGATGACCATCCAGAAGATCGTTGATGAGTCCAATACAGCGGTTGATAACGTTAAGGCACAGGTTAACAAGCTCACCGATTACATCAAGAAGGACGTTACCGAGACCTACGAAGGCTTTGCTGAGCAGAGCCGTGAGTACGGTGAGGGTATCGGCAATATCCGTGATACCGTTGATGAGATCGGTAAGGCTATGGAGTCCCTCGGCGATTCGGTTAACGGCATTGCGAGAGAGGTTGCTGCGGTTACCTCGGCATCAGAGGAGAACAGCAACGGCGTTAATGAGATCATGCAGAAGAACGAAGAGACCAGCAGGATTACCGGCGACATCGAGAGACTCGCTCAGAACAGCAAGTCCGATGCGGACAGCCTGGTTGACATCGTAAACAAGTTCAGGCTTTAAGACAATGTGACTCCTTGCGGGTAGAATTAAAGCCCTGTTCCGGGAAACCGGGGCAGGGCTTTTTTATGTTTATTGATCAATATACATGGTCGCGGTCAAACTCGAAATGATATTGCAGCTCGCTGCCGTCTTCGAGGGTTTTGATCAGCAGGACTTCGAGTGTGGTTTTCCTGTCAGCATCCGTATAATCCGAAATATAGATCGGGAATACATTTACGCCGTCGACTCCGGTGGCTCTGTAGCAGTAATCGTTGTTCATCATATCGTCGCGAAGCGAAGGAGCAAAATAAGTGGACCTAAGGAGCGTGAACTCTATGTCGAGACCGCTTTCATCGACTTCATCGACTCTGATATAGAAATTTTCATCGCCTACGAATACACGCGCATATGCGTCTTCTTCGGAATATGATGAGGAATTGCCGGTAGCATCGGAAGTATTATAGGTGAAGTATTCCCGAAGGCCCCAGTCACCGGCCAGATCCGCGAATGCAGCGGGAAGATTGCCGCCGTAGTTCTCACCTGACATGGCTGCCTCATACATGCCGTACAGTATGCTGATCCTGTCGGTAAGCGCATAATCTGCATAGGGCTGTGCGCCGTCGTAGTAATAGCCGAAATATCCCTGATCGTTTTCGGGATCCATGCCGGGATCCAGTTCATTCATCCTGGCGAAGAAGGTTTCCATATCGACTTCAGTGTCAGTATTATTTTCGTATATGTAATAATAAGCTTCCTCGTCCGAAGGATACTCGGCATAAAGCATGGTGCCGAGAACGAGTGTCTTAGTGTCGTTCATGCTGTAGAATGCGATCGAGCTCTGTTCTGTTGAGCTGCTTTCGGCTACAACATAATTCTGTCCGGGCTGATATCGAAACGATCCGTAAGAACCGATATTGCCGACCCAATCAACGCTGCCGTTATCCTTGTAAGTGTAGATGAAGCTCATATCATCATGCATTCCGCCGTAAGAAGTGATGAGCTCGGGTATGTCGTCATCATCAATGCGGCCGAGTGAGAAACGGAAATGGTAGTAACTGTCGCCGCTTTCCCAAACGAGATCATCGATCTTGTTATTGTAGGCAGTGAGGAGCTTTAAGGTATCGTCATCGATATTATCTGTGTCGCCTGCCTGAGGCTCGTCGGTAGGAGCGGGCTCATCCGTGGGCTCGGGAGCATCTGTAGGTTGAGGTACATCGCTTGGTGTGGGCACGGCGGTCACGGGTGTGTCGGTCACGGCAGTTCCGCCATCGGTTTTAGTGGGTGCAGGTGCCTCGGTTGCCGTAATGTCCCTAGCCGGCTGTTCATTGTTCTTTTTGCCGCATCCGACGAGTGTTGTAAGCATCACGAATGCCAGCAGTAATGCAATTTTCTTATTCACTGTAACTCCTTTCTTTCCGCCTGAAGGCGGATTCCCCTAATATACTAAACAAATAAGCCGTATCCCCCGAAAAGGCTTACTGTTTGTCGAGATAATCCCGGTATGCCGCGATGGTCCGTTTCATGGCCTCGGGACCGGGAGCGCCGATCGTATTGCGTTTGTTAACGCATGTGGAAATGGCGATGGCGTCGTAAACATCATTTTCAAAGACGGGCGAGATGGCCTTAAACTCTTCGAGCGACATATCATCGAGCGCGATATTTTTATCGATGCAGTAGAGCACAAGCTGTCCCACGATGCTGTGCGCGTCGCGGAAAGGCACGCCCTTGCCTACGAGATAATCAGCTGCGTCCGTGGCATTTGTAAATCCGCCCGCGGCACTGCGTTCCATGATCTGCTTATTGAAGCGGAGGGACTTGAGCATGCCGTCAAAGAGATGCACACAGGCCAGAGCCGTATCGGCCGCGTCGAAGAACATCTCCTTGTCCTCCTGCATGTCCTTATTGTATGCGAGCGGGATGCCTTTTAGCGTCGTGAGCAGCGAGGTGAGCGCGCCATACACGCGGCCGGTCTTGCCTCTGACGAGCTCGGCGATGTCGGGATTTTTTTTCTGCGGCATGATGCTGCTGCCTGTCGAATAAGCGTCGTCTATCTCGATAAAGCGGTATTCGTTGGTATTCCAGATGATGATCTCCTCGGAAAAGCGGGAGAGATGCATCTGTATGAGCGAGAGCGCCGAGAGCAGCTCTACGAGGTAATCTCTGTCGGAAACGGAATCCATGCTGTTGAGCGTGGGGCCGTCAAAATCAAGGAGCTTTGCGGTCAGCTCTCTGTCGAGCGGATAAGTGGTGCCTGCAAGTGCTCCTGAGCCCAAAGGGCAGAGGTTCATGCGTCTGCGAATGTCAGCGAGCCTCGATCTGTCGCGTCTGAACATCTCGAAATAAGCTCCGAAATGATGCGCGAGAGTAACGGGCTGAGCCTTCTGCAGATGGGTGAATCCGGGCATGAATGTCTCGGTATTCTCGGCCATTATATTGCATATCGTCGTAAGGAGAGCCTTGAGCGCAGGATCGAGCGTGTCTATGTAATCCCTGGTGTAGAGCTTCATGTCGGTAGCGACCTGATCGTTTCTCGAACGTCCTGTATGGAGCTTTTTGCCGGCGTCGCCGATCCTGGCGGTGAGCTCGGCCTCGACAAAGCTGTGGATATCCTCAGCCGTAGGATCGATCTCGAGCCTGCCCGCATTGATATCGTCCAGTATCGAAGTAAGGCCCTTCTTAATACGGTCCGCCTCGTCAGCGGTGATTATGCCGCAGTGACCGAGCATCTCTGCATGCGCGAGACTGCCGCGGATATCCTGCTCATAAAATCTCTTATCGAAGCTGATAGAGGCATTAAACTGATATACGAGTTCATTGGTTTCGCCCTTAAAGCGTCCGCCCCATAATTTCATAGTCGGTTCTCCTTAATGATCGTGGTTTCACTATTTGTGCATAAAAACCGTTACGGTTTCACAAACTTGCGACTTTTATAATATATTTATTTAGGAAATAGTGCAAGTTTATTTGCCAAATTCGGTTGAAAACGCCTTTATCGGTATGTATAATGTATAAAGAAAACTAGAATATTGCCTTTATCGAGCAAATTGGGGGTTAATATGTTCAATAAGAAAAATGACACCGAAGTCATTATCAACAATAAAAGATATACGCTTTCGGGCTTTGAGAGCGAGGAGTATCTTCAGAAGATAGCCTCTTTCATCAACGGCAAGATCAACGATCTGAAGTCACAGGACGCCTATAAGACGATGGACCAGGAGATGAAGGCAGTGCTGCTCGAGATCAACCTCGCCGACGAGTATTTCAAGCTTAAGCGTCAGTACGACGAGAGCGAGGATGACAGCGATTCCAAGAGCAACGAGATTTATTCCTTAAAGCACGAGATCATGTCCCTGCAGACCAAGCTCGAAAAGGCAAACAAAGAGATTGAGCGCCTGCGCGATCAGAACGTGGACGAGCAGAAAAAGAACGTTAAGCTCGAGACCGAACTGGCCTCCGAGCGCAAAAAAAGGTAATCACTGATATGAGCGGATTTGAATTACTCGCACCCGCCGGATCGATCGAGTCGCTTAAGGCCGCAGTCAATGCGGGAGCCGATGCCGTATATATCGGCGGTGCAGCATTCGGAGCGCGCGCCTACGCGGACAATCCTGACGAGGACGCCCTCGTTGAGGGCATCAGGTACTGCCACATACGCGGCAGACGGGTGTACTTAACAGTCAATACTTTGTTTAAAGAAGATGAGCTTGAAAACAGGCTCTTTTCTTTTCTGCGCCCTTATTACGAGGCAGGCATCGATGCGGTAATAGTTCAGGATATAGGCGCGATCTCGTTAATCAATGACAGATTCCCGGGACTGCCGATACATCTGAGCACACAGACCTCGATCACGATGGCTGAGGGCGCGCAGGAGCTGAAGGAACGTTTTTCCTGCATTACGCGTGTAGTGCCCGCGAGAGAGCTCTCGCTGGAGGAACTGCGCCGGTTTAAACAGGATACCGGGCTGGAGATGGAGGTATTTATCCACGGCGCTTTGTGTTACTGCTATTCGGGACAGTGTCTGATGAGCTCGATGATCGGCGGCAGGAGCGGCAACCGCGGCCGCTGCGCGCAGCCGTGCCGCAGGATGTATGACGGAAAATACCTTCTGTCTCCGAAGGACCAGTGCCTGCTGCCCGTGCTGCATGAGCTGATGGATATCGGCATCGATTCGTTCAAGATCGAGGGCAGGATGAAGAGCCCGGAGTATACTGCGGGTGTGGTGTCGGTTTATCGCAGATATATCGACAAATATGAGGAGCTGGGCTCGGTGGGGTATGCGGCGTGGCTGGTTTCTCATAAGGCTGAGCTGGATGCGGATATCATGCTGCTCCAGGACCTGTACAACCGCGGCGGATTTAACTGCGGTTATCTGCATGAGCATAACGGGCAGGATATGATGACATTCGACCGTCCGAATCATTCGGGCACCTTGGTCGGAGAAGTCATAACCGTTCGCGGGCGCGAGGCCGTGATCAGGTTCAAAAACGAAGTATTTGCGCAGGATGTGCTCGAGATCAGGGCCGACGATAAAAAAGTATTTGAGTTTACACTGGGTCAGGGCTTTGGCGCGGGGCAGACCTTCAGCTGTATCACGATGAAGGACCGCAAGGCCACAGTCGGTATGGCAGTATACAGGACCAGGCCCAATTCGCTGCTCGAACGTATAAGGGCGGAGTATATAGATAAGAGTGTCAGGGTGCCGGTAAAGATAAGGTTTACCGGGAAACTTGGTGAGGCGTCCGTGCTGGAGATGAGTGTCAAGAGAAGCGGTGTCGATGATGTATGTGAGTATACCGATATACGTATTACGGGCGCGGTTGTGGAATCTGCCCTGAAAGCACCTTCAGATGCTGCCTCAGTTGTCAAACAGCTGTCAAAGCTCGGCGAGACCGATTTCTGCGTAGACGGTGAGATAGAGGTCGACATCGATGACAATGTATTTATCCCTTCGGGTGAGTTAAACCGCATGAGACGTGAGGCGGTGGAGGCGCTGAGAAAGCAGCTGATCCGCAGGTTTGAGCGGGCGGCAGGAGATGAAGCAGGTGAATCTGTGCCGGCTGTGTCTGATGATACAGGCGCTTTCAATCGGAATGAGTCTGATAATGAAATAGTATCCGGCTGTGCTGCTGAAATTGAAATAACGTCCGGCAAGGCAACTGAGGACGATACATGCGAGAGCCCGGATACCACAGGCCAGAAAAACAGGATATTCTCTGTATGGAATGAAAAGCAGTTCGACGCGATAGTCGACGTGCTTCGGAACGAATTGTCCTGTAATATGGACGCTGAGGGAGCAGAGGCCGGCAGTGATACGCGTGCCGATATTTATTATAATATATCAAACTTTGATATTTCCATTATCGACAGTTTAGCAGGAAAACTCGGTTCAAATCCGAACATAACTCTGTGGCTCGGACTGCCCTATATCAGCAGGAGCGAGGTTTATGACCGTATGAAAGCTTATATAGCGGCTGTCACAGAACGTTATTCCGCGATAGGATTTGTTGCTCGTACACGCGAGGAGATACACCTGCTTAAGAGTTTTGGCGCCCGTTACCGTATCGACTATAATCTCTATGTCATGAACAGCCGCACGGCAGGTCTGGTCGATACCGATTATACTTTGCCGCAGGAACTCTCGTACAATGAGCTCAGATCGGTTATATGCAGGTCTGACAGCCTGAATCCTGCTCAGAGCCATAAACCTGAACTGATCATATACGGCAGCCAGCCCGTTATGTTCTCGGCGCAGTGCGTTTATAAGAATAAGACAGGTCGCTGCAGGCTTACAGAGAATTCACGTCAAACCGGCAGTACAGGCATGTTGCCTTCATCCGGTACGGCACACACGGAGTTCATCGCCATAACCGACGAACTCGGCCATGACTTCCGCAGCAGACAGGTCTGCGACTTCTGTTATAACATCATTTATAATTCGGCGGTTCTTGACCTGCGCGATTGCACCGACGAGACCGACGCGCTGAACCTGCGTGCCGTCAGATACGACTTCACATTCGAGCAGCCCGAAGACATCCACGCGATAATCGCAGGCGAGCCCCTTCCTTCGCGCGAGCCGGTAACTCACGGCCACTTCCACAGAGGCATCATGTAGCAGACATGGGACTAAGGA
>JAEEXY010000130.1 GCA_016288005.1 Lachnospiraceae bacterium | reverse complement strand
TTTATTAAATGTTAGCACTCATGGCAAATGAGTGCTAATTTTGATTGACAATGATTTTCAGACGGATTATTATTACAGAAGAAGAACAACACCCGTAGCCCGGAGGCGCGTTCACCGGGGCTAAATCCAACCGGGTGCTCAATAGAGGTTTTATATGAGCATGGAAAAAGGCAATCTTTCAATCAATTCGGAGAACATATTCCCCATTATCAAAAAGTGGCTTTATTCGGATCACGACATATTCTACCGCGAGCTGATATCGAACGGCAGCGACGCGATCACAAAGCTTAAGAAACTGGCCATGATCGGCGAGTTCGAAGAGAAGGACGGCGAAGAGTACAAGATCGAGGTCGAGGTCTCACCCGAGGAGAAGACTATCGTTATCAGGGATAACGGTATCGGTATGACAGCGGACGAGGTTAAGGAGTACATCAACCAGATCGCGTTCTCGGGCGCTGCGGATTTCCTCGAGAAGTATAAGGATAAGGCGAACGACGACCAGATCATCGGTCATTTCGGACTCGGTTTCTATTCGGCGTTCATGGTAGCGCACAGGGTAACGATATCGACACTTTCATATAAGCAGGACGCAAAGCCTGTATTTTGGTCCTCCGAGGAGGGCATGGAGTTCGAGATGGGCGAGGGCGACAAGACTGAGCGCGGTACCGAGATCACTCTTTACCTGAACGAGGACAGCTACGAGTTCGCGAACGAGTACAGGGCCAAGGAGGTCCTCGACAAGTATTGCTCCTTCATGCCAGTTCCGATCTATTTTAAGAACGTTGACGCAAAGGAAGCGCCCAAAAAGGACGAGGTCATCGACGCCGAGGTAAACGAAAACGGAGAGGCTTCCGAGGCTGAGGGCGAGAAGAAGGAAGAAAAGAAGGGACCGAAGCCGATCAATGAGACCGCGCCACTGTGGACAAAGCATCCCAACGACTGCACCGAAGAGAAATATAAGGATTTCTACCGCAAGGTATTCCACGATTACAGGGAGCCTCTGTTCTGGATCCATCTGAACATGGACTATCCGTTCAACCTCAAGGGTATCCTCTACTTCCCCAAGATCAATATCGAGTACGAGAGCATCGAGGGCGTTATCAAGCTCTATTCGAACCAGGTATTCATCGCGGATAACATTAAGGAGGTCATCCCCGAGTTCCTGATGCTCTTAAAGGGCGTCATCGACTGTCCCGACCTGCCCCTCAACGTTTCGAGGAGCGCGCTGCAGAACGACGGCTTTGTTAAAAAGATCAGCGATTACATCACCAAAAAGGTTGCGGACAAGCTCTCCGGCATGTTCAAGACCGACCGTGAGAATTACGAGAAATACTGGGACGATATCAGCCCCTTCATTAAGTACGGCTGCTTAAAGGATGTCAAATTTAAAGAGAAGATCAGGGATTACGTGATCTATAAGGATCTCGACGGCAAATACCTGACTCTCGAGGAGTACTTAAAGGCCGCAAAGGGAGAGGACGCTGAAAGCAAGACAGAGGATTCCGCAGCCGATACCGTTGCTAAAGCCGAGAGCGCCGAAGCCGCGGAAAAGGCCGCAGACGCTGAGGACAAGCCCGGGGCGGAGCCTGTTAAGGACAAGGTATATTACGTAACCGACGAGAAGCAGCAGAGCCAGTACATCAATATGTTCAGGGCCGAAAAGCTCAACGCCGTGCTCCTTACGCACAACATCGACCAGCCCTTCATCCAGCAGCTCGAGCAGGATAATGACAAGGTTTCGTTCCTTCGCATAGATTCCGACGTATCCGACAGCATCAAGGGCGAGGTTACCGAGGACGAGAAGAAGGCCCTCGAGGATGAGCAGAAGGAGCTGGAGAGCCTGTTCCGCAAGGTTCTTAAGAAGGACAAGCTCGAGGTTAAGGTCGAAAAGCTCAAGGATGAGAAGATATCATCCGTAGTAACCCTCGGTGAGGAGAGCCGCCGTATGTCCGACATGATGAAGATGTACAGCATGCCCGGAATGGATACCGATATGTTCGGCGGACAGGAGACCCTGACGCTCAACAGCACCAACAGCCTTGTAAAGTACCTGACCGAGCACAAGAAGGGCCATAAGGTAGAACTCATCGTAGCACAGCTCTATGACCTCGCGATGCTTTCTCACAAGCCTCTCGCACCTGAAGCCATGACGGCTTTCATCGAACGAAGCAATGAGATCATGGAGATGATCTCCAAATAACGGTTTCACGGATTGGAGTTTCTGATGGCGAACAACGACATAAGACTGAACGAGCGGAACAACGAGCCCATACTTCAGCAGCTGCTTCAGGTATGGCGCGACTATTATGACGAGATATTCGAGGTGGATCTGCAGACCGGCGCCTTTGAGACCCTGATGGATCACAGCCGGAGCAGATGGCCGGTAAAAGGCTTCGCAGGGATCGAGGTCATGATCCTTGCGGAGAAGCTGGTGCATCCCGATGACAAAGAGGCCTTTACGGATTTCTTCGATCTCGAGGGGATCGCGCGAAGGATACTTGACGATATCAATGTCACGAAGCTGAACTTCCGCATACGTGTCGAAAGCGGCGAGTACGCCTGGGTAAAGGTCAAGAACATCGTGCCCACAAAGCAGCCCGGAGACGAGATCAAGTTTTTCTCGTGCTTCAGAATGCTGGATGACGAGGCCGCGGCAGACCTGAAATACAAGCAGGAGCTGGTCGACGCGCTAGAGGAGCAGAGAAAGCTGTTCAACGAGCAGACGCGCCTGATCAAAGAGGTTACGGACCGCGTCAGATCGCCGCTTGCCGGCATCATCAGCATGGCGGCGCTCGCAAAGAACGATTCGGGCGATTCCGATACGTCTGCAGAGCGTTTCGCGATGATCGAGAGCGAAGCCGTATCGATGAACCGAGCCTTGAAGAGTCTTATTTCGGAGGATGAGGAGCTCGAACTGCCCGTATTCGAATTCCATGACAAGCCGATCAACGAGATCAGCTACGGAAGGCAGTTTGATTACGACAGCAAGCCCGCGGAAGAGGGACTCGAAGATATTTACGTACCCGAGGACTTTGCATATGTTTCGGGCACCGTAAAGCCTTTCAGCGGACGCTACGAGGAAATATACGATTTTACAGGCAAGAGGATACTGCTCGCCGAGGGCAACAAGCTCAGCCATGAGGTCATCCGCAATATGCTTATTGCGATGGGAGCCCAAGTCGATTCCTGCAATGACGGCAAGTCTGCGGTCATCGAGTTTATCGCGCATCCAGCGAAGACTTACGATCTGGTGATGGCCGACACGGTCCTTGATGAGATAGACGGTTTTTCCGTGGCAAAATGCATCCGTATCAGCGGCAAAGAGGACGGTGAGACCGTTCCGATATTCGCGCTGACTGCAGACGGTTCGGCCACTGAGATAAAGAAGGCCTATAAGTACAACTTTACGGCACTGTTCTCAAGACCGATAGACTTTGTGAGCCTGTTCGACAGGGTAAGCAAGGAGATGGGAAGATAAAAATACAGGGGGCGGAATGACCGTCCCCTGATTTTTATTTGTTCAGAAGCGAAACAGCAGTCTCGAACTTGTCGGGATGCTTTGCGTTTACGACGCATGCGATGAAGTAGTCTTCGTTCAGGTCGAAGCCGTTGAGCCTGT
>JAEEXY010000058.1 GCA_016288005.1 Lachnospiraceae bacterium | reverse complement strand
AGGACATGGTCCTCATCGTCAAAGAGATTGTGATAGACATCGAGCTGTCTTATTGTATAACCGTCATCCGGCAGGCGATACTCTTCTCCCGGGATCGATGCTATCGCAAAGTAAGCACCTGTCTTTTCTTGCAGGGCTTTGAGCTCGGGCAGCAGTTCGGATGTATTGTCAAAAAAGCCGAGCTTGTCGATGATCTCGGGCTCACGGTAAGGATTGTTTAATCTGCGCGGACAGTAACGTACCGCTATATAGATAAAACACGCGACCACAATGGCGGTCACCAGATAAAGAGCGATATATCTTACCCACGGAATCGCTTTGTCCAGCTGATAATTGTGATAAAGGTATTCCAGTTCGCTCGAATAATCACCTCTGCGGTCAGACTCGTAAGGCTCTGTATCGGCAGAGTTTTTCTTTTCCGTATTCATTTTATCTTACCCCAACAGTTCTTTCATAATGACCGGATACAGCCTGTCGCTGGCGTTGTACCATTTTGCGCAGATGCGCTCTGCATCCGCGGCGGTCGGCACCGTGATGTTCATCTCTATGAGCTTCTCTCCGGCCTCCTCGATGAACATGTTTGCAATGTAGCGGTTGATGTCCT
This sequence comes from Lachnospiraceae bacterium, assembly GCA_016288005.1. Taxonomy (GTDB): domain Bacteria; phylum Bacillota; class Clostridia; order Lachnospirales; family Lachnospiraceae; genus RUG11977. The sequence goes on along the minus strand of JAEEXY010000058.1, from coordinate 18,453 downwards.
CCTGATAATACCTGGACATCACCGAGAGATCGTCGCGAAGATCCATGCCGTTGTCGGTAATGTATTTCTCAATGTCAGCCTTCATGCCGGGCGCCAGCTCGCGGTCAAGCAGGCGGATCGCGGCCTCACCGCTCTTGGAGATGCGGTAGAGCGTCTTATTTCTCACTGTTTCTTTGTCCACGTATCCGTCGTCGATCAGCTCTCCCATGATCTGCTGCAGATTGAAGTAATCTGTGAAATCGTTCTGCAGAAGGAAATTGCTCAGAGCGTTATTGGTGATCGGGTAATCTACCCGGTTCAGTAAATATAATATGGTCAGCTTATAAAGCATGCTCGTTTCCTGTAACATATCGTACCTCCCGCGCATTCGCGCCAATACATTATAACACGCAATAACGTATTGACAAAGAGTATTTTACGGTGTATATTTTGTATTACAGCAAGTAATACAAATAAAACATAAGGAGTGATATACTATGACAGAATATGCTAAGATCGGTTCGGCGCAGATAGGCCTGTTCGTACTCGGAGCGATACTGATGATCGGTGTTCCCCTCGCGCTCGCGATCGTATGGACAAAAAAGAAACATGAGAGATTTACGACTGTTCTGGTCGGCGCGGCAACATTCCTGATATTTGCGGTCGTATTGGAAAAGCCTATACAGAATGCGCTGGTTTTCCCGACGGCGATGGGACTTACCGATCACGCGGCCGGCAGGTTCATTAACGCCAGACCGCTGTTCATGGCCTTCTTGCTGGGGCTTTTCCCCGGCATCTTCGAGGAGACGGGACGCCTTATCGCTTTTACGACTGTTCTGAAGAACAGGAAAAACAGGGAAACTTCCATCTCGCACGGCATCGGGCATGGCGGATTTGAGGTGATGTTTGTTTTGGGAGTTGGATATGTTACCTACATTGCGTACGCACTGATGATCAATGCGGGGACATACGGGACTCTGGTAGAGCAGATGGCGGCCAAGGACCCCACGAAGGCGGAAGCGGCTGCCGCTGTTGCGGCTCAGCTTGCGGCATTTTCATTTGCGGATCTGGGCGTGGACGTCCTGGAAAGGGTATTTGCGGTGATGCTCCATATCGGAGCCTCGATGCTCGTATTCTATGCGGTTAAGGACAAAAAGAGATTTTGGCTGTATCCGCTGGCGATCCTGATCCATACGCTGATAGATTTTTCCGCGGGACTTTCTTATGTCGGATTGTGGAATCCGCCCGCATGGGTGTTGGAGGCAATTGTTGCGGCAGCAGGCATGGCGGTTTTCTTCGGAGCGTATTTTCTGCTTTATAAAAAAGATAATACCGGGCTTGCGGCAAATGCGGATTGAATGATGACGGGCAGAGAATGTATAATGAAGTGAGGCGTATACAGAAAATGAGAAAGGCCGGATCATATGATAATAAGGATTGACGAACTGTCGGATGTACCGATCTATATGCAGATACGAAACCAGATAGTCATGGGCATCTCGGGCGGCGAACTCGCGGCCGGGGAACAGCTCCCGACCGTGCGCGCGCTGGCGCTGGAGATGGGGATCAACACGATGACTGTCAGCAAGGCGTATCAGCTCTTAAAGACCGAAGGCTATATCATGACCGACCGCAAGAACGGAGCGAGGATCCGGACTCAGATCCAGCAAAAGGGCAGCATACCCGAGGCGAACAAGACGGAGCTGAAGCGGATCGTATCGGAGGCGCGGATCTCAGGCGTGGAAAAGGCTGAGATAATCGCACTGGTCGATGAGTATTACGACAGGGACGGGAAAAGGTCGTAGATTTGCAGAGGATTCGCGGCCGGTCAGGGCCGGCTGCTAAAAAGGATGGAGAGCTATGGAGATATATTTCAGTCTGACCATGTTTTCATGTACCGTCGTTACGGCACTGATCATGTTTGCGGCGGTATATCCTAAGGGATGGCGTGAAAAAAAGCTTATATTCGGCGTGAAAAACCGTGATGAGTTCAGGACGGGCGACACGGAAGCGGTTGTGGAAGGGATCGTGAAAAAACGCCGAACGCAGGCGCTGATAACGGTTTTGTGCATCTGCGCGGTCGCGGTGATGCTTTTTGCCATGCGCGGGATAACGCTGATAACCACCGTGTGGATCGCGTTTCTGTTTATTTCCCTGGTACTGCTCGAGATCCCGTATATACTTGGCAACAGGGAAATGAAGGACATTAAGCGCAGGCTGGGGCTGTCGGACAAGACCGGCATCGCGTATGTCGATCTGGGCACGGCCGGCGCCGTACATGCGCTAAAGCCTTTGCGGGTATGGCTCCCGACACTGCTGGGGCTGGTGCCTGTGGGCGCGGCGCTGCTGACGGATATGGGGATCATACTTCATGACAGTAGCCGCGGCACGGGTTCGTTTGTCATGACAGGTACTGTGGCAGCCGCATTCATGATCGGCGTTCTGATCCTGATACTCTCATATGTTTTTGACAACCTGAAAAACGAAGTCATTTCGGCCGACAGTGATATTAACGCGAACTATAACCGCGCGAAAAAGAAAAACTTCGCGGATCTGTTCGTGGTGTCGGACTGGATCAATCTGCTGTCGATGGTCCTGATATTGCTCTCGTATATGTTTGAACTCTCGGGTATCGTGATGCTCGCCGCGGCGGCAATCTACATGATAATGCTGTTTGCGTGCTTGGCGATGTTCGTACGCAGGAGCAAACTGATCGACGCGCGCTACGGGAAAGAGATGAACATGCTCGCCGATGACGACGATCACTGGCTGCTCGGACTGTTTTACTATAATCCAAATGACGGCAGGATGACGGTTGAGAAACGCGTGGGTGTGGGAGCGACGATGAACATCGGACATCCCGGGGGCAAGGTGATCGCGGGACTGTGCGGACTGGTGATCATCGGAGTGCTGCTGATGCTCGTATATCTGGGCATGATGGAATCTACGCCGATGACGATACGGACCGAGAACGGGGCTGTCATCTGCAGGCAGCTGCGGGATGAATATGTCATCGACTTTGACGATATCGAGAGCGTTGAGGCGGGCAGCAGCACTGACAGCCTGACCGTGGTAAAGAACGTGGGCACGGCGACCGCGACGATGCAGAAGGGAAAATTTACGGTGAACGGACAGGCCGGCTGCAGGGTATTCCTGTGGCTGAAAACGGACAGCTATATAAAGATAGTGACCGCAGACGCGACGTACTATATCAACGGCAGTACGGAGGAAGAGACGCGGGCGGTGTACGAGGCGATTATAAAATAGAATGAGGAAGACATGGGGACGGTTCTTCTGTCTGCACAGAAAGTAGAATATTGGATGCAGACAGAAGAACCGTCCCCATGTCTTATTTGTTTTTCTCACGCTCCGCGAGATATGCGGGGCTCGGGTTTCCGCAGTTGGGGCAGAACTTGCCGGTATTACCCTCCTGGCCGCAGGCGCAGGTCCAGGTCTCGCCGGGTGCGTGAGGAGGATCCATGGCAAAGATCGTCGGGGAAGCCACCGGATCCGGCACGGGAGCCGGAGCGGGTTTCTCAGGTGCAGGAGTCGCGCACTGAGGGCAGAACCTGCTTGTAATGCCTTCCTTACCGCATGACGGGCACGTACAGGCCTCTGTCTGAGGCTGAACCATCATGCCGGGGAAACCGCCCATGCCCGGAAAACCGCTGCCGGTCTGCGTTTCTTCGTTCAGGATGCATTCACCGGTCTCGCGGCATTCCTTAAGGATCGCGGAGAGTTCATTTTCTATGGTACGGAAGGTCATGCCCGCAGGACCGCAATTGACATAGCAGTGCTCGTAAGGGCTTCCTCCGATGGAAGAGTCGTCAAAACTCATTGAGAAGGATGCGCTCGTGAAGTTGTCGAACATCACGGGTGTTTTGATCTCTTCTTTCGAAAGCCTCGCAAGATTCTTTTTGGTCACGTAGTCGCGCATCTTCTGGGCAATCTCGGGCTTGACATTGTATTTGAACCTGGTGTTTTTTCCGCCGCCGCTGTGATTGGATGTCAGAGTGACGGTCCCGTCCTTGTGCCATTCGAGCTCGTCTCCGCTCGATGAACCGCCGCCTGCCATCATACTGTGAGAGGAATAGCTCAGACTGAAGCCGATCAGTGGTCCGTGCTTTTCTTCTTCGAGATCTTCCGTGGAAACCTGCGGATTCATCTGCTTATCGAGAGCATCACGGCACTCGGCCATGTATTTGTCCATCTGGCCTTCTATGAGAGACACGTCGCGGATGTCGGGTTTTGCATTTATTCCGACAGCCGACAGAGAAGCAGCGAGCAGATCTTCGAGTATCTCGCGATTCCCGGGGCCCATGATGAGTTTGCCTTCGGGCCATGCCGCAAGGCAGCCCGGGATCATGCCGAGGATCACATCTCTTAAAGCGTCTTCCGCTTCTTTTCCCGTGCCGTAACGGGCCTCATCATAGAATTCGATCTCTGCACTTCCGCACACTCTTGCATAAAATTCCACATCACTGCAGTGTTCATTAAAAGGAACAGGCTGCGTCGTTCTGAATCTTACAGTAAACAAAGCCATTGGTTTACCTCCCGAAACGGTTATATCTTACTATACGGCAATTATACCATATTTTCCTGCCGGGGGAACCGCTGTATTGGGCAGGCTTATAATTATGCGAAAAAACTCTTGCATTATTTTGAGGCTCGGTATATTATATTGAAAATCGGATGCTTTTACGATTTAACCCAATAAAGCGGTCCGATACGGAGGCGAGGCCTTTGTTCCGCCTTCAAAACTATAATTCAGAAAGGAATGACCATCGTGAAAATCAGTTTTTCAACACTTGCATGTCCCGATTTCTCATGGACCGATATTTACTCAATGGCAAAAGACCTTGGGTTCGACGGTATCGAGATCCGCGGGATCGGCGACGAGATCTCAGCCGTAAAAGCGCAGCCCTTCAGTGCGGAGAAGCTCCCCGCAACCATTAAGAAGCTGGGCGAACTACGACTAGAGATCCCCTGCCTTGATACAGGATGCTGCTTGAAAGAGGCTGAGAAGCACGATGCCGTCGTTGAAGAGATAAAGGCGCACATCGAGCTTGCGGCGCAGCTTAAGACTCCTTACATCCGTCTGCTGGCGGATAAGGCGCCCGAGCCGGTCAATGATGTTGACGACGAATACGTTGTCAGCGTCCTCAAAGAGCTCGCGGCAGCAGCCGAGCCTTACGAGAACGTTACGCTGCTCGTAGAGAGCAACGGCGTTTATTCCGACACCATGCGCTTAAAGCGCCTCTTGGACAAGGTCGGCAGCCCCAAGGTTGCGGCGCTCTGGGACATCCATCATCCCTACAGATACATGGCGGAGTCGCCCGATGAGACGATCCGCAACATAGGCTCCTACATCCGCCACGTCCATGTAAAGGACAGCGTTATGGTGGACGGAAAGCCTGCATACAAGCTCATGGGCGAGGGCGACATGCCCCTGCGCAATGTATTTACCGCCCTCCAGGAGATCAATTACAGCGGTTATATTTCGCTCGAATGGGTAAAGCGCTGGGCGACAAACCTGCAGAGCGCGGGCATCGTATTCCCTCATTTCGCGCATTACATGGCGAAGTACCGCGAGGTACAGCAGGATTACCTGCAGGACAACAAGACCCATACCGGCAAATACGTATGGCCCAAGGAGACCCTGATCGACGAGACGTTCCCGGACGTGCTCGACCGCATGTGCAAGGAGTTCCCCGAGCAGTACGCGTTCAGATATACCGAATTAGACTATACCAGAACTTATATAGAGTTCAGGAACGATGTCGATACCTTTGCGCGCAGCCTTATCGCGATGGGCGTAAAGCGCGGCGACCATGTGGCCATCTGGGCGACCAACGTGCCTCAGTGGTACATCACCTTCTGGGCGACCACCAAGATCGGCGCAGTGCTCGTTACCGTAAATACCGCGTACCGCGTGCACGAGATCGAGTACCTGCTCCGCCAGTCCGATACCCACACTCTCGTAATGATCGAGAATTACAAGGATATCGATTATCTGCAGATCATCAATGAGCTCTGCCCCGAGCTTGAATCATCCGAGCCCGGCGAGCTGCATGCCGAGAGACTGCCAGTACTGCGCAATGTCGTAGTTGCGGGAGAGAAGCACCCCGGCTGCTATACATGGGAAGAGGCAGTAGCGCTTTCCGAGACAGTATCGCAGAAGGAGGTCGAGTTCCGCCGCCGCTTCATCGACAAGCACGACGTTGCGAACATGCAGTACACCTCCGGCACGACAGGCTTCCCGAAGGGCGTTATGCTCACTCATTACAATGTTGTCAATAACGGAAAATGCATCGGCGACGGCATGGATCTTTCCACGGCCGACCGCATGATGATACAGGTTCCGATGTTCCACTGCTTCGGCATGGTACTTGCGATGACCGCGTCGATGACGCACGGCACCACGATGTGCCCCATCACCGCATTCTCGCCGAGAAAGGGACTTGACTGCATCAACAGGGAAAAGATCACGGCGTTCCACGGTGTTCCGACGATGTTCATCGCGATGCTCGGACACGAGAATTTCCCGAAGACCGATTTCTCACATATGAGGACCGGCATCATGGCCGGCAGCCCCTGCCCGATCAAGGTCATGGAAGAGGTTGTCGAGAAGATGCACATGTCCGAGATCGTTATCGTTTACGGTCAGACCGAGGCATCTCCCGGATGCACGATGAGCAAAACGACCGATTCGCTCGAAGTCAGGGTTAATACGGTCGGATCACCGTTCTTCGGAGTAGAGTGCAAGATCGTCGATCCCGAGACCAACGAAGAGCTGCCGGACAATGTGGACGGCGAGTTCGTTGCCCGCGGTTACAATATCATGAAGGGCTACTACAAGATGCCCGAGGCGACCGCTGCGGCAATCGACGAGAACGGATGGCTCCACACGGGCGACCTGGCCCGCAGGACTCCCGACGGCAATTACAAGATCACGGGCCGCATCAAGGATATGATCATCCGCGGCGGCGAGAACATTTACCCGAAGGAGATCGAGGAGTTCATATACACTCATCCGAAGGTTGCGGATGTTCAGGTCATCGGCGTGCCCGACAAGGACTACGGCGAGGAGATCATGGCCTGCGTCGTTCTTAAGGAAGGCGAGTCCATGACCGAGGAAGAGCTCAAAGATTACGTTCGCACGCATATGGCAAAGCACAAGGTTCCGAGATACGTTTCCTTCGTGGATTCGTTCCCGATGAACGCGGCCGGCAAGATCCTCAAGTACAAGATGCGCGAGGAAGCGGTCGAGAAGCTCGGCCTGCAGGCGGCAAATTCGATAGAGACGGCATAATAAGACGGTGCTGGGAGGTGCCTGTCACCATAAAAAACAGGCACAAGATAAGGCAAAAAAGAGCGAAACGTGCAGTTGCGTGTTTCGTAAACAGAGGTTATAATGTTTGGCGGAGCCGAAAGTGCTCCGCCAAAGCTGTATCTGTAGTTTGTGGCGGCTAAATATAACAGATGCGGCACGAGAGGATACCATGAAGTATATCGAAGCAGGAAGTTATGAAGAACTGAGCCGCATCGCGGCAGGGATCATTGCGGACCAGGTAAAGGAAAAGCCCGACTGCGTGCTCGGACTTGCGACCGGATCCACACCCATCGGCACCTACAAGGAGCTGATCAAAAAGTATGAGGCGGGAGAGCTGGATTTCTCAAAGGTCAAGACCGTCAATCTGGACGAGTACATCGGCCTGGACGGCAGCAGCGACCAGAGCTACCGCTATTTCATGAACCACAATCTGTTCGATCATGTCAACATCGACAAGAACAACACCAACGTTCCCAACGGCAAGGCAGCCGATCCTTCCAAGGAGGGCGCTCGCTATGACGAGCTCGTTGCTTCGCTCGGCGGCACCGACATCCAGCTGCTCGGCATCGGACATGACGGACATATCGGATTCAATGAGCCCGATGAGGTTTTCTACGCAGCGACCCACGAGGTTGTGCTCGATGACATGACGATCGACGCGAACGCGCGCTTCTTCGCGAGCCGCGACGAGGTTCCCACAAAAGCCATCACGATGGGCATGTGGGCTATCATGCAGGCAAAGAAGATCATCCTCGTAGCCAACGGCGAAGGCAAGAAGGACATCGTTGACAAATTCATGCACGGCCCCGTAACTCCGAAGGTACCCGCGAGCATACTCCAGTGCCATCGCGATGTGACCGTGATCTACTCGAAGAACTGACAGAGCACGAAGCCCCTGCATCCGGCAGGGGCTTTTTTACTACAAGGGAAGACAAGGGAAGACACAGGAAGACAAGGGGACGGTTCTTCTGTCTGCGAACTAAAGCAGACAGAAGAACCGTCCCCTTGTCTTCCCTATGTCTTCCGGACTCACTTTGATCTATCGGCGGTGACTTCCGCGATCTTCGCCGCGATGCGGGTCTGGACCAGCTCGGCGATCTCGCGGGTATTCATGCCGCTGTATTCGTCGTAAGGGATCGGGTCGAGGATGTGGGCCCGGACCGTGACCTTTTTGATGTGCTTGCGGTCAAAAGGAATGAAGCAGTCGATAAAAGCGACCGGCACGATCGGTGCGTGCGAGAGCGTGGCGGCCTTGAAGGCGCCGGGCTTGAACGGGAGCATCTCGTTTTCCTTTTTGCTGCGTGTGCCCTCGGCAAAGATCACGAAGTTCTCGCCGCGGCGGGCGCGGTTGGCGACCGAGGTGATGACGCCGAGCGACTGGCGCACATCGGAGCGGTCCATGAACTCGGTGTCGAGCATCAGGAGCACGGGACGGAGCAGAGGCACATGCTCGGTCTCTATCTTCGCTATCGGGCTGAACGGGCGGTCGAGCGCCTCGAGCAGCGTCAGGACATCGAACATGCCCTGGTGGTTCGGGTACATTATAAATCCGTCGTCGGCGGGGAGCTTATCGAGGCCGTCAGCTTTGACGGTCACGCGGCCTCCGCGGTTTGCCCAGCGCACCATACGGTGCAGGGCGGCATAGCATTCTTCTTTTGAATATATGTCACGGCGCCGGGACATCCGGAACACCTTAAACAGCATATAGGGCAGGCGAAACAGGTTCGCCAGGAACATCAGCACGATTCTTCGCATATTTGACCTTTCAGGGCATGGCCCGTTGATTCCGAAATGTATATAGGAGTTTAGCACAAAAAGGTTCTGGAATCAAATAAAGAGATTGTAAAACATTTCGGGCGGAAAATCTTGACAAGTCTTGAATATGCAGTTATAATGCACTTTGTGCGCACTTTATGGGCGACTATTTTTCATGCGAAAATAAACAACCGAAAGTGTCGGCAACCGCACTAATTTCAATATTTCCAAGAAGGAGGAAAAATTAATGCCTACATTTAATCAGTTGGTAAAGAACGGCAGACAGACTCTTGCAAAGAAGTCCACAGCACCTGCCCTTCAGAAAAGCTTTAACTCATTAAATAAGAAGTCAGTTGAGACATCTTCTCCCCAGAAGCGCGGCGTTTGCACAGCTGTAAAGACCGCTACTCCCAAGAAGCCTAACTCAGCTCTTCGTAAGATCGCCAGAGTTCGTCTTTCGAACGGTATCGAAGTAACGAGCTACATTCCCGGTGAGGGACACAACCTTCAGGAGCACAGCGTTGTACTCGTTCGCGGAGGCCGTGTTAAGGATCTTCCCGGTACACGTTACCATATCGTCAGAGGTACTCTTGATACAGCAGGCGTTGCTAACCGCAAGCAGGCTCGTTCAAAGTACGGCGCTAAGAGACCCAAGAAAAAGTAAGTAACATTTAAGTAATTTAGCTCATTATTTTAAAATAGAATAAAATGTTTGGCTTAATTTTTTGACACAGCGGTTGCGGGCACGGCATAAAATTAATCCGAGCATGTGACACTATTGAGGATCGTGAGTACCTGTGATTTAATGGCAGCGCAAGCTGCAAATTCGTTAAGGAGGGAAGAAAAACATGCCGCGTAAAGGACATACACCTAAAAGAGACGTTTTGGCTGATCCCATGTACAACAGCAAGATCGTAACCAAGCTGATCAACAACATCATGCTTGACGGCAAGAAGGGAACAGCTCAGAGAATTGTTTACGGCGCATTTGATAAGGTTGCGGAGACAACCGGTAAGGATGCCATGGAAGTTTTCGAGGCAGCCATGAACAACATCATGCCCGTACTCGAGGTTAAGGCACGTCGTATCGGCGGTGCCACATACCAGGTTCCCATCGAGGTTAGACCTGAGAGACGTCAGGCTCTGGCACTTCGCTGGATGACCATGTTCTCACGCAAGAGAGGCGAGAAGACTCAGACAGACAGACTCGCCGGCGAGATCATGGATGCTGCGAACAACACCGGTTCGGCAGTACGTCGTAAAGAAGATATGCATAAGATGGCTGAAGCTAACAAGGCATTCGCACACTTCAGATGGTAATTTGAGAGGAGAACTATGGCTGAAAGAGAATATCCTTTGGAGAGAACAAGAAATATAGGTATCATGGCTCATATCGATGCCGGAAAGACTACGCTTACAGAGCGTATCCTCTATTACACCGGCGTCAACTATAAGATCGGTGATACTCATGAAGGTACAGCTACAATGGATTGGATGGCGCAAGAACAGGAGAGGGGTATTACTATCACTTCAGCCGCAACCACCTGCCACTGGACCTTGGAAGAGTTCACTAAGCCTAAGGCCGGTGCTCTTGAGCATCGAATCAACATCATCGACACACCCGGTCACGTTGACTTTACCGTAGAGGTAGAGCGTTCACTTCGCGTACTGGACGGTGCTGTCGGCGTATTCTGCGCAAAGGGCGGCGTTGAGCCCCAGTCTGAGACCGTTTGGCGTCAGGCTGATAAGTACAACGTACCCCGTATGGCATTCGTCAACAAGATGGATATCGCAGGTGCGAATTTCTATAACGTTGTAGACATGATCAGGACCAGACTCAGCAAAAACCCTGTTCCCATTGAGCTCCCGATCGGTAAGGAAGACACCTTCAAGGGCGTTATCGACCTGTTCGAGATGAAATCCTACATCTACAATGACGAGAAGGGTGAAAACATTACAGTTGGCGACGTTCCCGCAGATATGCTGGACGAGGCCAACAAATACAGAGAGAGCATGATCGAGTCGATCTGCGAGACCGACGATGATCTGCTCGAGCAGTTCCTCGAGGGCAATGAGCCCGATACCGCAGCACTTAAGGCTGCGCTTCGTAAGGCTACCATCGAGGGCACCATTATCCCCGTACTTTGCGGAACCGCTTACCGCAATAAGGGTGTTCAGAAGCTTCTTGATGCGGTCATCGAGTACATGCCCGCACCTACAGATGTTCCGGACATCAAGGGAACCGACATGGACGGCAACGAGATCCACAGAAAGTCTTCGGATTCCGAGCCTTTCGCAGCTCTTGCGTTCAAGATCATGGCAGATCCCTTCGTTGGTAAGCTCGCATTCTTCCGCGTTTACTCGGGTACTATGAATACAGGTTCCTACGTTCTCAACGCTTCCAAGAACAAAAAGGAGCGTGTCGGCCGTATCCTTCAGATGCACGCCAACAAGAGAATGGAACTTGAAAAGGTTTATTCGGGAGATATCGCCGCAGCGGTTGGTCTTAAATTCACCACCACAGGCGATACCATCTGTGATGAGCAGCATCCCGTTATCCTTGAGTCTATGGAGTTCCCGGAGCCCGTTATCGATATCGCTATCGAGCCCAAGACCAAGGCAGGACAGGATAAGATGGGCGAGGCTCTCGCAAAGCTTGCCGAGGAGGATCCGACCTTCCGCGTTACGACCAACGCTGAGACAGGCCAGACCATCATCGCAGGTATGGGTGAGCTCCATCTTGACATCATCGTAGACAGACTTCTTCGTGAGTTCCACGTAGAGGCTAATGTCGGCGCTCCTCAGGTTGCTTACAAGGAAGGCATCACCAAAGAGGTTGAGGTTGATTCCAAGTACGCAAAGCAGTCCGGCGGACGCGGACAGTACGGTCACTGCAAGGTTATCTTCACACCTATGGACGTTAACGGCGACAAGACATATGAATTCGAGTCGACTGTTGTCGGCGGTGCTATTCCGAAGGAATACATCCCCGCAGTTTCGGAGGGTATCCAGGACGCCATGAAGGCAGGTATCCTCGGCGGTTATCCCGTACTCGGCGTTCATGCGAACTGCTACGACGGATCGTTCCATGAGGTTGACTCATCAGAAATGGCATTCCACATTGCAGGCTCCATGGCCTTCAAGGAGGCAATGCAGAAGGCAAATCCCGTTCTTCTTGAGCCCATCATGCGTGTTGAGATCACGGTTCCCGAGGATTACATGGGAGACGTTATCGGCGACGTAAGCTCGAGACGCGGACGTATCGAGGCTACAGAGGATATCAACGGAACCAAGCTCATCAGAGGTTACGTTCCGCTGTCCGAGATGTTCGGATACACCACCACCCTTCGTTCCAAGACACAGGGCCGCGGTGCTTATTCGATGTTCTTCTCGACCTATGAGCCCGTACCCAAGAATGTTCAGGAGAAAGTTCTCCAGAACAAGGGTAAATAAAGGCTAAACCGTAATTTTCTACTTGATATTTTTCGTTCTATGAAATATAATGTCGGGTAGAGCGGTTTTGAGACCCGTACGACATTCGGGGCATCGCGCCGTTCCGTGTGAAGGCACAGATGCTGCCCGAAAATCAAATAAGTCAAGCTCGAAGAGAGCAAAATTTTCCAGGAGGACTGAAAAAAATGGCAAAAGCAAAATTCGAAAGAACCAAGCCCCATTGTAACATCGGTACCATCGGTCACGTTGACCATGGTAAGACTACTCTGACTGCCGCTATCACCAAGACTCTTCATGAGAGACTCGGCCTCGGCGAGTTCGTAGAATTCGACAAGATCGATAAGGCTCCCGAAGAGAGAGCACGTGGTATAACAATCTCTACCGCTCACGTTGAGTATGAGACAGAGAAGCGTCACTATGCACACGTTGACTGCCCCGGCCATGCTGACTACGTTAAGAACATGATCACCGGTGCTGCTCAGATGGACGGCGCTATCCTCGTAGTTGCTGCTACCGACGGTGTTATGGCTCAGACCAAGGAGCACATCCTTCTTTCCCGTCAGGTTGGCGTTCCGAGAATCGTTGTATTCATGAACAAGTGCGATATGGTTGACGACGAAGAGCTCCTTGAGCTGGTTGAGATGGAGATCACCGAGCAGCTCGAAGAGTATGGCTTCGAGGGCTGCCCTATCATTCGTGGTTCGGCTCTTAAGGCTCTTGAGGATCCCTCGGGTGAGTGGGGCGACAAGATCCTTGAGCTCATGCACACTGTTGATGAGTACTTCCCCGATCCCGTTCGTGAGACAGATAAGCCTTTCCTTATGCCTGTTGAGGACGTATTCTCGATCACCGGTCGTGGTACCGTTGCTACCGGCCGTGTAGAGCGTGGTGTTATCCATGTTTCTGACGAAGTTGAGATCGTTGGTGTTAGGGAAGAGACCCGTAAGGTTGTTGTTACCGGCGTTGAGATGTTCCGTAAGCTCCTTGACGAAGGCCAGGCTGGTGATAACATCGGTTGCCTCCTTCGTGGCGTTAACCGTACCGATATCGAGCGCGGCCAGGTTCTGGTTAAGCCCGGTTCTGTAAAGTGCCACAAGAAGTTCACCGCTCAGGTTTACGTTCTTACTAAGGACGAGGGTGGACGTCATACACCTTTCTTCAACAACTACAGACCTCAGTTCTATTTCAGAACAACTGACGTTACCGGCGTTACCGAGCTTCCTGCAGGCACCGAGATGTGCATGCCCGGCGATAACATCGAGATGACCATCGAGCTCATCCATCCCATCGCTATGGAGCAGGGACTTAACTTCGCTATCCGTGAGGGTGGTCGTACAGTTGGTTCGGGTAAGGTTGTTAACATTATTGAATAATCTTATAAAACCCAGTAAAATCAAGGCTTCCGGAGATTTCTTCGGAAGCCTTTTTACATCTTGATCCCGACAGGTAACCAAAAGTCACTTTTATTTTTTGAGTTTGGTTGTATAATATATGCTGGCTGCGAAAAGAAATGCAGCGTGGGAGGTATGTATGAAAAAAAGAGTATTGATATTACTGTTTGTTTTTGCTCTTGCGGCGCTGACCGCATGCGGCAAGAAAACCGAGCTTGCGGACAACGGTAAGGATGACGTTACCCAGGCGGTTACGCCCGATGCAAAAGAGCCTACTGCGGCACCTACGGATGCGCCTGCGGATGTGCCCACGGATGCCCCTGCTGATGACGGCGGAGAAGACGGCGCCGATTGGAGGACCTGGAGGAGCTATACCGAGGATTTTGAGATCGGCGGCGGTTTCAGCGTATGCTTCTCGGCACTCAATGACGGGAGCGGATATGCGGCATATGACAGCAGTAACGGCGACAGGGTCGGCACTCTGACAGTAGACGGTGTGACCGGCAACGATGATATCGTTGCTGAGGATATCAACGATGACGGCTTCGCGGATATCGGCGTTACGGTAGGCTCCGAAACCTCATGGTTCGCCTATGTGAATAGAGTATGGGTCGACGGCGTCGGAGGCGGCTGCTTTGAGTACGTAGAACCTGCGGACGATCCCGACGACGATATCCTTGATCCGCCTACGGTCGATGCTCTCGGCAACGATCCGTCCGTATACGACTGGAACTATGAGAATTTTGAGGCTAAGATCATTGGCGTAACCGACTATGACGATTACTGTGTAGTCAGGTTCGACATACTGGATCAGTGCTTCGGAAGTCCGAGCGAAGTAATGAATGCATCGGTAGGAGATGTTTTGACTGTCAACGGTTATCCCGTAACCGTGACCAAGATCCTGTCCATGGACGGGGATTACAGCTATACTGTCGAGCATGACAGTTATGCCGATGGATGCAGAGTTGTTGTAATGCCCGAAAACGCCCGTGATTTCTTCTCGGAGTCCGAGCTGTCAGATGATGACCTTGCTGATTATCCCGAGTATGCAGAGTTCGGTCTGGTTACCTTTGACGGAGGCGATACTTTTGGCGCATACAGTGACTGGGCGTGGGATGATTGCTATGTTCCCATCAACTACACCATACTTGCCGGTGTTAATTTCGTGGTTACCGATGAGACTCAGGCTTATTCGGCTTATTATGACCGCGAAGAGTATGGGGATGACTTTTATCTGCCCGGTATTGATTACATAAGGATCAGATTCGACGAAGACGAGCAGGAGCGAATGAATCTTTTTATTCCCCCGCAAGTCAACTATCAGATCGAGCTGGAGCGTGATGATGAAGGTTATGCGACCGGCGAGTTAACGGTACTTCGCGAGATCTATATGCCGTAATGTGAGATTCATATCAAGACATGGGGACAGTTCTTCTGTCCCCTTTTCTGTATATTAAGGCGCGGGCGCTGCAGAGAAAACTTCCGGGACCCCGCTGCGTCCGAATCGGAGTGAGAACGAGTCTCCGGAAGTTTTACTCGTTACCGTCCGTGCCATTAATAGCCGGATACAGGACAGAAGAACCGTCCCCTTGTCTTTGATAAGAAAATCCCTTTCCCCTCTTGAAAAAAAAGTCCCGAGAGTGTAGAATTTAAGCCACAGTAAACGATTAAGGAACTTTTTGTTTTAAACCTGTTTATATGAGGAGAATGTATGAGAAAGAGAAAGATTACAGCATTTTTTCTTGCGCTGATCATGTGCCTGTCAGTGTTGGCAGGATGTAAGAAAGAAGATAACCCCGGCGGTGCGGGAAGCACCCCTACGGCGGAGCCTACAGCTGCCGCGACCGATGTGCCGGCCACCGACGCGCCTGCGCCGACCGATGAGCCCGTTGTCGATGACGGCACACTCACGGGCAAGACCGCATCCGAGATAGTTGCGATGATGAGATCCGGGTTTAACATCGGCAATACGCTCGATGCCACCGGAAACAATTATACGAATATCTACAGCCAGGAGCAGAGCTGGGGCAACCCGGTGATCTCGTTCAAGCTGATCGACGCCCTTGCGGAGCGCGGCTTTAACGTGATCAGGATCCCTACGACCTGGTTTAAGTATATTTCAAAGGACGGAAATTATACGATCGATCCCGAGTTCCTCGGCAGAGTCAAGCAGGTGGTTGACCTGTGCTGTAAGCATAACGTGTTCGTGATCATCAACGTGCATCATGAGGACTGGATCAATGTTAAGACCCTCGACAAGGACTACGAGCAGATCGGTGTGGAGCTGAAGGCAGTCTGGGAGCAGATCGCGGACTATTTCGCGGACTATGACCAGCATCTGATCTTTGAGGTTATGAACGAGCCCCGCATGAAGGATACCGGTAACGAGTGGAATCCCAACACCGCGGGCTGCAAGGCTGTTAACTACCTCAACAAGGTTGCCTACGAGGCGATCATGAGCAGTCATAAGGGGCATAACGACGAGCGCTGCGTGATGGTTCCGACCTATGCCGCGTCGAGCTCGGGCACTGCCATGAAGAATATGGAGATACCTTCGGTAGACGGTGACAGCTCAAACGTTATCGTATCGATCCACAGTTATACTCCTTACAATTTCTGTCTGTCGGACAATTCGTCGACCTTCGATCCGGCAAAGGACGGCAAGGACATCGATTACGTTTTCAATGATATCGACAAATATTTCACTTCGAAGGGCATTCCGGTAGTCATGGGCGAGACCGGTTCCACCAATTCGAAGAACAATACCGAGGCACGTGAGGCGTGGTCATACTACTTTACTTCAAAGGCCGCATCCTACGGCGTTCCCTGCGTGATCTGGGACAACGGTGCCAACGGCTCGAGCGGCGGAGAGTGCCATTGCTACATCAACCGCTGGACGGGGGAATGGACTCAGGACTCTATCATACAGAAGTTCCTGGACGGCGCAGAAGCTGTGGAATGGGGCAGCGCCGTAAGCAAGTAATTGTTGACGGGCTATGCCCGTCGGTTGATAAAGGGGTGGACACATGGTTTCGATGAAAGACATTGCCAAGGCCTGCGGCGTCAGCGTGGCGACCGTGAGCAAGGCACTGAACAATCAAAAGGATATCGGTGAAGAAACAAAAAACCATATCAGGGCTGTTGCCAGGGAGATGGGGTATTTCCCGAACTCGTCGGCCAGAGCGCTTAAGACGAACAGGACCTACAACATCGGCGTACTGTTCGCGGACGAGGCGCAGAGCGGCCTGACGCACGATTTCTTCTCGGCGATACTCGACAGCTTCAAGCGTACTGTCGAGTCGCGCGGCTATGATATCACGTTCATCAATTCGAACCGCACCGACGGCGGGATGTCGTATCTCGATCACTGCAGGTACCGCGGTTTTGACGGAGTGGTCGTTGCGTGCGTGGATTTCCACGATCCTTACGTTACCGAACTGGTAGACAGCAATATTCCGCTGGTCACGATCGACCATGTATTCAACAACAGGACTTCTATCGTTTCGGACAATATCGCCGGCATGCGCGACCTGCTGAACTATATCTACGAATGCGGCCACCGCAGGATCGCATATATACACGGTCTGGATTCGGCGGTTACGAGCAGCCGTCTCTCGTCGTTTTACAGGACGGCTGAGCAGCTGGGCCTCGATATTCCCGACGAATACGTGCTCGAGGCGCCTTACAGGAGCACCGAAGGAACAGCCAGGATGACGGAGAAGCTGCTCGACCTTAAGACTCCTCCGACCTGCATACTCTATCCCGATGATTTTTCCGCGTTCGGCGGGATCAATGTTATACGCGAGCGCGGCCTGGTGATCGCAAAAGATATCTCGATCGCGGGCTACGACGGTATCAGGATCGGCAGGCACATCGACCCCATACTCACGACGCTCAGACAGGATACAGCCTCGATCGGCGTGAAGGCCGGCGAGAAGCTCATCGAGCTGATCGAAAAGCCGAAGAGCGCGATCGTGGAGCGCGTAGTCATCAAAGGTGAGGTATACAAGGGCGCATCGGTCGGCAGGATTAAGTAAAACGGTTACAGACCGGGCCGAAATCAGCATGATTTTACGATCTTATGTTAATAATTCAAGAAAACTGTCCGATAATTACTATAGCGGGCAGTTTTTTTGCTTTTCCGATAAATTTCCTTTGAAAAACCTTGACTATGTGATTATAATATACAAGGGAAGGTATGTGAAAGGAGATTTAAGTTAATGGTTGCAAGTGATATCGGAATTGATTTAGGAACCGCCAGTGTTCTCGTATATATCAGAGGTAAGGGCGTCGTTTTAAAGGAGCCCTCGGTAGTAGCATTTGACCGTGAGACCAATAAGATCAAGGCGATCGGAGAAGAGGCCAGACTCATGCTCGGCCGTACCCCCGGCAATATCGTTGCCGTACGTCCTCTCCGCGCGGGCGTTATCTCGGATTACACCGTAACCGAGAAGATGCTGAAGTACTTCTTACAGAAGGCAGTAGGCAAGCAGCGTTTCCGCAAGCCCATCATCAGTGTCTGCGTACCCAGCGGTGTTACCGA
>JAEEXY010000057.1 GCA_016288005.1 Lachnospiraceae bacterium | reverse complement strand
GGACATTCTCTGTGTCCTTCCATACTGCGCCGGGCCTGAACGAATCGTATCTGTATTGTTTAGTAAGCATCTTATAACTCTCCCTCAGGTTGTTGAATTTTAACTTGATCGCGTTGGTTCCTGCCTTGCCGTCCTTTGCCAGGAATTCCTGCGCCTCTGCATAGGCTTCGAGATAATTCCGGGTCGATACGGCCGTGTATGTTTCTCCGGGGTCCTCGACGGCCATCGCTTTTACCGCGGCCGCGAGCAGTTCCATAGTGTATTCGGGAGTAACGGCGATCTTGATGTAACTCAGGATCGGCGTGTCCATGAAGTTTTTGATGCGTGAATTAAAGACCTTGAGATTCAGCTCTCCGTCCGAGACAGCAACTGAAAAGCTCTTTTCGTTATCCTGATAACGCAGGATCTTCTCGGAATCTATGAGTATCTCTCCCTCACATTCCGCGTCGATCCGGCGTACCCCGAAGGGATTGTAGAAGCCGAGAGTCACGGTATAGATTCCGTCCGGAACCCTGAAACCGTAGCAGATCTCAGCCTGTGTAAGATCGGTGATCCCGGAGTCGATCTCCCACTTGGAAGCCGTCACTCCTTTTCCGAGGCTGTCAGTGGCTTTTACCATCGCGGGTGTCTCTCTGTAGCCCCAGACCTTATGCGTCACGGGATCCTCTCCGTACGGCATGTCCGATACCGACTGGCATAACCCGGCGTCGGTCCACTCGTCTGTCTCGGCTGCCCCGCAGTCTACAAAATAGAGCAGAAAATCCGCGAATAAAAGCTCGTCCTCGCTCCAGTCAAAGCTTACGTCCGCCGGTACGGCCTGTGTAACGGCCGGATCCGGCTCTTTTTCAGCCCCCGTGATCGGTGTCCCGGAAACTCCGGCAGCACCTGTCGGTGTCGTACCGGCGTCCCCTGACAATTTATTTCCACACCCGGTGATCAGTCCCAGGAGGGTTAAAGCCACGGCAATGACGCATATCCGGGCTCTTAATCTGTTTTGCATTTCATCCTGCTCCTCTCCGGTTCTGATACAAAAAGGGAAACTCGTCCCTCAGCCTGCACCATAAGAATATACCAAAAGCCTGAAATGTGCAATCGATTGCCTACACAAAAATCATTCGCTCCTTTTGTGTATTTTGCACAAATCTTGCTATGGTACAATCGATTTCACATAGAGAAAACGTTTAAGTAAAATTTTTGTGTGGTGGCAAATAGCACAAAAACGGGTTTTGTAACTTTTTCGGTTTTCCTTGCATAAAACAGTAAGAATTGATACTATAAAAGTATAAAAAACAGCCCCGGAAGCGCATTTCCGGGACTTTTCAGAACGGAGACAGTATGGGAAAAGAACTATTTTTTGAATGGGAGCCCGGGCTCATGGAATGGCTCCAGTCGCACATCGGCAGCTTCGGCACATCGCTGATGTCTTTCTTCTCGGCGTTCGGTGAAGAGACCATCATGATCGGCTTTATGTGCATCCTCTATTTCATCATCGATAAGGACGCTGCAAAATTCGCCGCAAGGCGCTTCATGATCGCGGGCTGCTTCTACGCAAGCATCAAGAACATCGTCTGTCGACTGCGTCCCTATATGGTGCACGGCAATGTCAAATGTCTGAAGCCCGTCGACAGCAGCGCTGATCTCTTCGATGTAGCCGCACAGGGCTACTCATTCCCGAGCGGCCACTCATCGGGCGCGGCATCGATCTACATCGGCTCGGCCGTATATCTGAAGAACACGATATTTACGATAGTTTCCGTGCTCATCACGCTTCTAGTCGGCATATCGCGCTTCTGTCTGGGAGCTCATTATCCCACGGATGTGTTCGTCGGATGGGGCATCGGTATCGCATGCATCTTCCTGTTCACGCTTCTCGAGAAGCTGATCGAAAAGCGCTGGATCATCTATCTGATCTTCACCGTGCTCTTTATCCCGGGATTCTTCTTCTGCACCACGAACGATTTCTTCGCCAACTACGGCCTGATGCTCGGAGTATTCCTCGGAGACCTTTTCGAAGAGCGCTTTGTTAATTTCGAAAAGCCCAAAAATATCCTGTTGGGTATCCTGCGTATCATCGGTGCGATAGCTCTTTACTTCGGCCTCAACACAGCCTTAAAGCTGCCCTTCAGTTCGGAATTCCTCTCGTCGGGCACGACCGCCGCGCACCTGGTAAGAGCAGGCAGATATTTCTTCGTGATATTCATTCCTCTCGGAGTATATCCGGCTTGCTTCAAGCTTTTCCATAAAAAGGAAAAGCAGGCGTAATTCAGTCATGAACATACAGACAGTGGGACGGTTCTTCTGTCCCGACGATACGTCGGACAGAAGAACCGTCCCCTGTATTTTCCCCTGTTTTTTTATTTCTGTCTTACTCAAATGTAATATACGGATCTTCCCTGTCGTACATGAACACCCTGAGATAGTAAGGGTTTTCATCGCCGTCGAACAGCATATACAGGCACATCGTCGCATCGGCCTTATTCTCGGGCATATCCACCACAAATCGGCACATCTCGCCGGGCTCAAGAGTGGCCGCGTACATGAACGGTCCGGGCTCCCAGCCGCTCTCCTCGGTCGAAGGATCATAGTCGCTCGCAGGCTCATGGACCTCGATCTCCACAGATCTCCAGCAGGAATTGATAAGGATCAGCTCCTTCGGATCGTTCCAGGGGCAGGTCACCCATTCATTATCCGTTTCGTCGACCAGGTTCCAGCCCAGGCTCTCGCATTCCGCGCTGAGCTCAGGGTCGGGATCGGCGATCGCCACGATCCATCTTCCGGCTCCCGCCTCGTCCACATATTTCCGAAGCTCTTCGGGAAGCTCTTTCTGCTCATCAAAGCTCAGACCCTCACTCCACCACCAGGCTTCTTTGCCGTATACGAGCGACGCTCCGGCCATCGTTCCGTCACCGTAAGCAACCGTCATATCCTCGTACATTTTTCCGTCTTCCGCGAGGCTGTATAAGCAGCTGCCATCGTCATCTCCGAAATCGACCGATACGAAAGTACCGTATTCGTTCCTGTAGAAAATGCAGTTGCCGCGCTTTATCTCGGAATCGCTGTCAGGGATCTCGCGGATCCTCTGAACAGAATAATTATCCGAAAATGTCACGTAAATGAATTCATATTCTTCCGAAGCCGTCCATTCCCATCCTTCGATCTCTCCGCTCTCGCAGTACCAGGTTCCGATGAAGTCGCTGTAAGTTACGGAAGTCTCATCCGCGGGTTCAACGGTCGGCACCGGCTCATCGGCAGGTTCCGCTGTAGGTTCGGGAACGTCTGTGGGCTCCGCTGTGGGCGTCGGTACATCGGTAGGCGTGGGAACATCTGTCGGAGCAGCTGCTTCGGTAGGCGCCGCAGTGGACGCAGAACCGTCCTGTCCGTCATCCTTTCCGCCCTTTGAGCACGCCATGGACGATATCATGACCAAAACCAGTATGATCGCCAGTAACTTTTTCATTTTTGCCTCCTCTTAGCGGCGAAATGAGCCGGTCGTAACCGACTCATTTCGTTTATTTCATTTCATTTATTTCATTACAAGGGTGTAAATACGGCCCTTTACGTAGATCTCCTTAACGACCGTTCTGCCCTCGGCAAGGCGCTTGATGTTCTCATCCGCCCAAACCTTGGCCTTAACGGAAGCTTCATCCTCCTCGCGGCCTACCTTAACGGTGGACTTAACCTTACCGTTTACCTGGATCGCGATCTCGATCTCATCCTCACGGGCAAGATCCTCGGAATACTCGGGCCACTTCTCGTAAGCGATGGTGTCTGTGTGACCGAAGATCTGCCAGATCTCCTCGCCGATATGGGGAGTGATGGGGCTGAGCATCTTGATGAGGCCTTCTGCGTATTCCTTCGGGCATGAGCCCTTCTTGTATACGGCATTGACAAAGATCATCATCTGGCTGATCGCGGTATTGAACGCGAGCGCCTCATAGTCCGAAGTAACCTTCTTGACTGTCTGATGGAAGACCTTTGTGAGCTCGCCGTCGTCGGAATCGGTGAGATTGCCGGGCTCGGTGAAGAAGTTCCATACACGGTTGAGGAAGCGTCTCGCACCCTCAACGCCCTGCTTGCTCCAGGGCTTCGAAACCTCAAGAGGTCCCATGAACATCTCGTAGAGTCTTAATGTATCAGCACCGTAATCGCGTACGATATCCGAAGGGTTAACAACAAACTCGGGGAAGCGCTTACCCATCTTGATACCGTTCTCGCCGAGGATCATTCGCTGGTGAACGAGCTTCTTGGAGGGCTCCTTTGTAAACGTGAGGCCCTTGTCGTAGAGGTAGCGGTTCCAGATCCTCGAATAGATAAGGTGACCTACCGCATGCTCGGGTCCGCCGATATAGAGGTCAACGGGCATCCAGTGCTTTAAGAGCTCGGGATCCGCGAACTGCTTGTCATTGTGAGGATCGATATAGCGGAGGAAATACCAGCTCGAACCTGCGGAACCGGGCATGGTCGAGGTCTCGCGCGTGCCCTTTATGCCGTTGTGATCGTATTTCTTCCACTCGGTCGCGCTCTCCAACGGAGCCTTTCCGTTGTGGCCCTTGTAATCCTCGAGCTCGGGAAGCACGAGCGGGAGCTCGTCGTCGTCGAGCACGTGGATATTGCCGTCCTCGGTGTAAACGATGGGCATCGGCTCGCCCCAGTAACGCTGACGCGCGAAGATCCACTCACGGAAATGATAGTTTACGGTGCGCTTTGCAACGCCCATTTTCTCAAGCTTGACAGTGATGGCTTCCTTTGCCTCCTCAACGGTCATGCCGGTAAACTCTTCGGAATTGATGAGCCTGTAGCCCTTGCCGAGATAATCCTGCTTCTCGAGCGCATGTCCGCTGACATCGATATGTCCGTCCTTGTCGTTGCCGTCGATAACCTGGAGCATATCGATATTGTGCGCGATCGCGTATTCGAAGTCACGCTGGTCGTGTGAAGGAACGGCCATAACTGCGCCGGTTCCGTAATTTGCAAGTACGAAGTCACCGATGAAGAGCTCCGCTTCCCTGCCGTTTACGGGGTTGATGCACTTAACGCCCTCGAGTCTGCAGCCGGTCTTGCCCTTGTTGAGCTCGGTGCGGTCCATATCGTTCTTTTTCTTGGTCTCTTCGATGTATGCCTTAACCTCGTCCTGATTCTTGATCCTGGGCATAAGGTCCTGAACGAGCTGTCCGTCGGGAGCGAGAACCATGAATGTGATACCGTAAATGGTCTCGATACAGGTCGTAAATATCGAGAACTCGCCGCCTCCGACAATTTGGAACTTTACTTCTACACCTGTAGACTTGCCGATCCAGTGGCGCTGCATATCCTTTGTGGACTCGGGCCAGTCGATCTCCTCAAGTCCCTCGAGGAGCTTCTCGGCGAATGCGGGCTGGTTGATGACCCACTGCTTCATGTTTTTGCGGATAACGGGATAGCCGCCGCGCTCCGACTTGCCGTCGATAACCTCGTCGTTCGAGAGTACGGTTCCGAGCTCCTCGCACCAGTTAACCGGCATATCGATGTACTTTGCGTAACCGTCGAGATAGAGCTGCTTGAATATCCACTGTGTCCAGTGATAGAACTCGGGGTCGCTGGTCGCGACCTGCTTCGACCAGTCGTAGTCAAAGCCGAGCTCCTTTAACTGCTTTGAGAAAGTCTTGATGTTCTGCTGAGTGAAGCCCTCGGGATGATTGCCCGTGGTGACCGCGTACTGCTCAGCGGGAAGTCCGAAGCTGTCGTAGCCCATCGGATGGAGCACGTTATAGCCCTGCATGCGCTTCATGCGCGATACGATATCGGTAGCTGTGTAGCCCTCGGGATGTCCCGCGTGAAGGCCTACGCCCGAAGGGTAGGG
The DNA here is from genome assembly GCA_016288005.1 of Lachnospiraceae bacterium. Lineage (GTDB taxonomy): Bacteria > Bacillota > Clostridia > Lachnospirales > Lachnospiraceae > RUG11977. Next base: position 13,334 of record JAEEXY010000057.1, on the reverse strand, counting down.
GAACATATCGAGCGCGTAAAACTTGGGCTTTGAAAAATCCCAAACGTCTGTCTTGAAGGTCTCGTGGTCCTCCCAGTATTTCTGCCACTTTCCTTCTATTTCTGAGGGTCTGTATTCTGACATGATAAAAAACCTTTCCTTTCTGATTATCCTTTATTTATTGAGCATGGTGATGTCAACATGCTTGTAAGGTATCGTGATATTTTCTCTGTCGAAGGCCTTCTTGATGTCTTCCTGCATATCGAAGAAAACCTCCCAGTAATCGGGACCGTTGACCCATACCCTGACGGTATAGTCGAGCGAGCTGGAACTGTGCGCCTTTAGTCGTACAAACGGCGCGGGGTCCTGCAGGACCTTCTCGTGTGAGTTCGCAACCTGCAATATGACTGACTTTACCTTTTCGATATCGTCGTCATAGCCTGCGCTGATCGTCAGATCGACACGCCTGGTCGCCTTTGTCGAATAGTTCGTGATGCTCGAGTTCGTCAGCGAACCGTTGGGCACCGTGATGGTCTTGTTGTCAACTGTAATGATGATCGTATAGATGATCGTAATCTCCGAAACCACGCCCGCAACCGAGCCGCTCTCGATATAATCCCCAACCTTGAAAGGTTTGAAGATGAGTATCATGAGGCCGCCCGCAAAGTTGCTCAGGGCGCCCTGTAGGGCAAGACCTATCGCCACTCCTGCGGATGCCAGCAGCGTCATGAACGATGTAGACGGAATACCCCACTCCGAGCACGCCGTGATGAAAACGATCACATACAGGGCAACTTTCAGGAATCCCCTGATAAAGCTCTGCACGCCCGGATCGGCCTTTTTCATGAACCTGCTGCCCGAAACGAGCTTTACTAGCCATTTGGCCAGCTTCAGGCCGACGATCAGTATTAGCAGGCCGAACAGCAGATGAAGTCCCACGTCCGTTCCTTTTTCGGTGATGAATTTAATAAAATCCTCCATGCGTTGATCCCTCCCGCATTATATTATTCTACGCCTGTAGATGAGATTTCTCCTTCTTCTCCCTCTTCTTCGGGCACGGGCAGCTCTCCTTCGAGCGCAAACTTGATGGCAGACCAGGTGGTGGGCAGTTCATCGCCGCACTTCCACGCTGCTATACCCGCCGCGCCGTATGTCCTCGCCGCATATGTCTTTGCCTTCAGGCTCTCGTCGTCCTCGAGCCAGATCTTAAAGCGTTTTCCGCCGGAATTCCACTCGGCATAATACTGGCCCTCGGCGGCCTTCCAGGTAAGCTCGGCGCCGGCCTTTTTGATGCGCGCGGCGGCCGCGGCCATGTTCGGCGTCTCCTCTACATATATATTGCCGTTGTCGATCTTCCACAGTCGTGTGTAAAAAGGCACGCCCATGATCACGCGGTTCATATCCGCCTTTGCCGCCGTATTCGCGGCAACGTTCGTGAACCAGTCGAGCGCGGATACGGAGCCCGCCTCGGGCGATCCCGCATAGTGCTGATCATAGCCCATGATCACGATATAGTCAATGATCCGCGACTGCTCCGCCAGATCATAATAAGCATTGTAATTCTCGGGAACGTAATTGTCCACCGAAAGGATGATGCCCTTTTCGCGGCACTTTACCGACAGTTCGCGAAGGAACTCGATAAAATATACGCCGCTGTCGACCTTGAGCATCTCGAAGTCGATGTTGATGCCGTCTATGCCGTATTCACGGACACTGGCGATGATATTGTCTATCAGGGCCGTCCTCGACGCGGTCGACGAAAGTACCGCGTGGCTGTCCTCGGTGCAGGTGAACTGTCCCTCGATCGTATCGTTCTTATACAGGGCCCAGACCTTCAGTCCGAGCTCGTGTGCCTTATCAACATAATCCTTGTTCGCGTAGCTCAGCATCTCGCCGTCCGTGCCGGTCAGGAAGAACCAGGTGGGCGAGATAACGTTCATGTCGGGCGCGTTCGCCGCCGCTTCGGTGAGGTACCCGAGGCTGTCCTTCGTATACAGCAGCTGCCATCCGAGATATACCTTGTCGGAATAGATCAGATGCGTGTACTCGGGCCATGAAAACTCCCTGAAAACGGGATCGTCATAATAGCTCTCCGTCAGGCATTTCTCGAGGATATATCCCCTGACGCCGGTCTCGCTCATGACCTTTACAAAACCGTTTTCCCTGATGCCTCCGCCGTCGATGAAACGGACCTTCTCGCCGGGCTCGAGAGTTGTGAGCAGATCGGCCTTGATATCCTGGCTCACACGGATCTGCGTCCGCTCGGTAACGTCCGCTGCGAGAAAGCTCTCGTCGCTGTAAGTGATCAGTATCCTGTGGGGCTCGTCGTACATACGGTAGGTGATGCCGCAGTTCTCGAGATACGTGATCTCGATATAGGGTGTCCCGTCGGTGCCTAAAATTACCACGGGAGCCTTCGACTCGGCAGGTGTGTCATTGACCGTGTAAGCGCTCTGTCCGGGCGTAAACCGGAAAACCTCGGTCGGTGTGGTGTAGATCATCAGGTTCTCTTCGGGAACCCAGAAAAATCTATGAATATACATCGCCGCAACGGTCTCCAGATCGATATAAGCGGTGTCGTGCTGCCAGAGGGCGGTCTTCCCGTAAACCTTCTCATCGATGATGATCATGGCCTCGCCGTCCGCGACATTGTAAAAATCCGGCAGGGGCATAACGACCTCGCTCGGCGCATGGCTTTCCTTGAAACTCTTATATAATGTGACTCCGATCGCGGCTGCCGCACCGATCACGATGATCACTGCCGCGAGGACTCCGATAAGCTTTATCTTCATGTCAGATCCCGAAAATGACATCCGTTGGTATTTAGCATCGGACTGCTACGGACGCATAAAATAAGTTAAGCGCAGCCTTCAAAAGACTGCGCTTATTTTAGCATTTTCCATGAGTGTTCGCAAGCATTATACAACTTTTATTATGCCTGTTCTTACGGGGCGCCGCGAGGATCCGGTGCCGGAAGCACACCGCTGTCTGCTTAAAAATGTTACAGCTCTGACAGAGGCAGCATATGCAATGCCGTGTGATATATTATTTCCCTACCGCGATATGCTCCCAGTATCCTCAGAATAATCTGACAGGATTATCTTATTGCTCTTTCGAGTATTTTTTGTGTTTGTCTGCCCGGATGCAGCGGATCGGGCTCAAACGGGAACGGCAGCATCCGTCCTCCGACGCCTCCAATGTCCTTCATCAGGCCCGCGTCGGCAGGATTGATCAGCAAAACCGTACCCGGGTCCTCACCGCTTTCTCCGGCAGCATGTAATATTCCGGCGATCCCCGCCAAACTCTCACGTTCTTTTGCGCGCCACGGCGCGGCACCTGCGACCGCTATCCGGATGTCGCAGCGTGAAAGCGTCTGTTCCGCTTTTTTAACATTGCATCCGAGATCGAAGACCACGGCGTCGAATGAGCTCTCTTCCGCGGTCCGTGCGCCGTAAGCAAAGCCTGCGGTCAGGTAAGTGACACCATTTTTTCTCACCGGCCCCTTACCCTCGCCGCCCTCCCGCCAAAGCGCGGGCAGCTTTGACATATCGTCGCGGTCGCTCCTTTCCGTCAGGCAGACCTCCCAGCCGCGGACATCCGCCAGACAGTTCGCCAAAGACAGGGCGATGTGGGTCGCGCCGCAGCGCGGTCCGAGCCCGACAACGCCTATTTTTAAGCCTTTGGCCGGGGTTCTCCTTTCGGATCTCCCCTTCGGATTTTTCCCATCAGTTTCCGTCCTTCTGTGTTTGTTAAGCATTTTCAGCATGGTTTCGGCCGACGAGACTCTCTTCCACGGCTTTTTTTCGCAGCAGCGGGACGAGATCCTTGAAAAGGCGGCCTTTGCGGCTCTGCCGGCACTGCTGTGCGCGGACATGAAATCGAGCAGCTTCCCCAATGCGTAGACATCTGTCCCGCAGGATGCCTCAAGCGCAGCCTCCTGCTCGGGCGCGGCATACCCCCTGCTCATGGAACTGCAGCTCCGGCTCTTTGTCAGCCTTACGGCGCTGCCGAAATCGATGAGGCGGGCTCTGCCTCCCGAGATGATGATATTTTCGGGTTTGATGTCCAGATGAAGTACCGCAGGCACCAGGCCATGCAGGTATCGGATTATAGAACAGATCTGTGTGATGAAGTCGATGACTTCGGATGATGACAGCAGCCTGTGAGTACAGAGCCGTGCCAGAGATTCTCCCTCGAAATACTCTTCGACGATGCAGTAATACCCGTCTTCTTCAAAAATATCGTAAACTTCGGGAACATCGGGATGATCGAGATTGTTAAGAATGTCGGCTTCCGAGGATGCGCCGCCCTGATGGGCAATGTCCTTCGGGATGCCTTTGATGATCCTTTTGGCACCGAGAGAAATGTGCTCCGCGAGCCATACGGTGCTCTGGGGATGAATACTCAGTGCGGAAATGATTTTGTATCTGTCTATGTCAGAATCAACTCCTCCTTTCTTCTAAAATTATCCGAAAGGCGGAAACTGTATAAATAATAGCATCAATAAATACATTTTGCAAGTACTGTTTCGTTTTTTTCACCAAAAAATACAGAAAATTTTAATACTTTCCTAACCCTTTTTTACGTTGACTTCCGACATCAAAGTGGATATACTTTACCTACATTATAACTTATGTTTTTTGTCTTTTATGCCGATATATATTTACACACAGAAAGGGGGGTTTTGCCGTGAAGATTGAGAAAATAAGTGAGAACCAGATCAGATGCACCTTGAACAGCAAGGATCTTTCAGACCGTGAGCTGCGCCTGAGTGAGCTGGCTTACGGCAGCGACAAAGCCAATGCCCTGTTCCATGATATGATCAGGCAGGCTTCGCAGGAGTGTAACTTTGAGCCGGATGACCAGCCTCTTATGATCGAGGCCATCCCGGTTTCGTCGGACTGCCTTGTGCTCCTTGTGACCAAGTGCCAGGACGCGGATGAGCTCGATACCAGATTTTCGAATTTCACCGCGGCTCCCGCGGGCGAGGAGGAGGATATGTATCCCGTCGAGCCCGAGGATAAGCCCTGCGCGGACGAGATACTCAACTGCTTCGACCATCTTACCGACATCCTCGGCGAGTCACTCTCGAATAAGCTCCTCGGCGAGCAGAATACCGCCGATAAGAGCATCCGTACCGGCGACGAGCTCCCGGACGGCAAGGCACCTCTGATCAGGAACCTCAGCAAGACCTACCGCTTCGCCACACTCGAGGAGGTGATCACCGCGGCCAAGGTCATCAACGGTTTCTATCACGGTGAGAATACACTGTATAAGGATCCTTCGGATAACTCATATTATCTGGTCGTTAACCTTTCCGAGCATACCGCCGGAGAGTTCAACAAGGTCTGCAACATCCTCTCCGAATACGGACGGACCTGCCGCATGACGGCGATGGGCATCATCCATTTCGAGGAGCACTTCGATATCATAGTCAGGAACAAGGCTACTCAGGTATTGTCAAAAATGTAAGTTAAAAAGCCCCTGCCGCGCGGCAGGGGCTTTTATATTCTCAGTGAGTCTCGAGGAAGCGGTTGATCTGCTCCATCAGCGCGTCGGGATCGAGTCCGTGTACGGCTGCTGCATCTTCAATGCTCTCAGCCTGGGATGCGGGGCATCCGAGGCAATGCATTCCTGCACTCATAAGAATGGGAGCGACATCAGGGCATAACCTGAGAAGCTCGCCTATGGTTATCTCTTTTGATACTCTTTCCATGATATACCTCCGATAGCTATGTTTTCTTCAGCTGAGTTAGATTATACGGACACTCCCTGTTTCAGTCAAGTTAAGAAATTATAAAAAAGTACCCCAAACCCTTGTATTTTTCGGATTTTTGTTTTATCATCATCCCAAGACCGATGTTCAGGTATCGCATCGGCCGCGCGAGCTTTTCGCAGTATTACGATACCGTAATTGAAAGGAGTGATTATCATGGCTTACAAGATCACAGATGCTTGTGTAAGTTGCGGCGCTTGCGCTGAGGCATGTCCCGCAGGTGCTATCAAAGAGGGTGCTTCTCAGTACGAGATCGATGCAGACGCATGTCTTGAGTGCGGCTCATGTGCAGCTACCTGCCCCAACGAGGCAATTGTTGAGGAATAATACACAGCTATAGGAAATGGGTCTCTGCGTATGCGGAGACCCACTTTTTTATGGTGACAGGCACCTTTTATTCTCTCGCAAGATTCGTAAATCTCGTGTATTCAAGCTGCGCGCCGAGCTCCACCGTGCCGGTCGGGCCGTTACGCTGCTTGCCTATGATCACTTCCGCTATGCCTTTCTTCTCCGAATCATGGTTATAATACTCGTCACGGTAAATGAACATAACCACGTCCGCGTCCTGCTCGATCGCTCCCGACTCACGCAGGTCAGAAAGCATCGGGCGCTTGTCGGGACGGCCTTCAACAGCTCGCGAAAGCTGTGAAAGCGCGAGCACCGGGCAGTTCACCTCACGCGCGATCGCCTTTAACGAACGGGATATCTCGGATATCTCCTGCTGCCTCGACTCCGAAGCCTTGCCGGTCGTGGCGGTCATCAGCTGGAGGTAGTCGATTATGATGAGCCCGAGTCCGTGCTCAAGCTTTAACTTCCTGCACTTCGACCGGAGCTCAGATACCGATATCGACGGAGTGTCGTCGATGAACAGCGTCGAACCGCTGAGCTTGCGCGCGCTGTCGGTGATAGCGGTCCAGTCGTTGTCTGTCAGCTGGCCCGTACGTATCGACTGCGCCTGTACGCGCGAATCCATCGAGATAAGACGGTTTACGAGCTGTACCTTTGACATTTCCAGGCTGAAGAACGCGGTGGGCACGCGAAGCTTTGTAACCACGTGCTCGGCGATGTTAAGCGCGAGTGCCGTCTTTCCCATGGAAGGACGCGCCGCGAGCAGTATCAAGTCCGAATTCTGCAGGCCGGCGAGCTTATAATCGAGCTCGTAAAAGCCTGTCGCGACACCGGTAACGCTGCCCTTGCTCTTTGACGCCGCTTCGATATTGTCAATGGCGCGCAGTACCACATCCCTGATATTCTCGAACTCCGAAGTGCGCCTGTTCTGCGATATCTCAAACACCTGCTTCTCGCTCGAATCGAGCACCGAATCGAGGTCCTCGCGGTCGAGATAGCACTGGTTCTCTATTTTTTCCGCAGCGGCGATCAGGCGTCTCTTTATCGCCTTTTCCTTAACGATGTCGGCGTAATGCCGCACATTGGCCGCAGTGGGCACCGACCTGGCGATCTGGCTGATGAAGCTCAGGCTGCTCATGTCCTGCGGAACGTCCTTTGTTTTGAGACGGTCCTGCAGCGTGACGATGTCCACGACCTTACCCTCGTTTGTCAGCTCAAGTATCGTAGAATAGAGGATCGCGAATTTCTGCTGGTAGAAATCCTCGGGAATGAGGATCTCAGACGCCGACTGAATGGCCTCCCTGCTCATTATCATGGCGCCGAGCACTGCCTGTTCGGCCTCGGCGCTGTAAGGCATCACTCTTCTGATTATTGCTTCTTCCAAAACGTTACCTCTTTCATACGGTCTTTACATTGACCTTCATCTCCGCGGTAACCTTGGGATGAAGCTTTATTCCTACCGTGTAGCTGCCCGCGTTCTTGATCGGATCCGCGAGTACGAGCTTTTTCTTATCGATATCGAAGCCGAGCTGCTCCTCGATGGCTGCCGCGATCTCCTTGGCGGTTACGGAACCGAAGGTCCTGCCGCCCTCGCCGCCCTTGATCTCAAGGGTAACCGACTTAGCTTCAAGCTTTTTGCCGAACTCGACAGCCTCCTCGTAGATGGCCTTCTGGCGGGCCTCCTCCTCTGCCTTCTGGATCGCGAGTTCCTTTAAGTTTTTCTCGGTGGCCTCAAGTCCGAGCTTCTTGGGCAGTATAAAATTCCTGGCGTACCCGTCGCTCACCTTGACCACATCGCCTTTCTTTCCAAGGCTCTTTACATCTTCAAGTAAAATGACCTGCATTAAACTTCTCCTCCCTCTTTCATCTCTGTCAGTATGTCTTTGACCTTCCCCATGGCCTCCTCAACGGTGCAGTCGGTAAACTGCGCGCCGGCAACACTCATGTGTCCGCCGCCTCCGAGCTTTTCCATGATGACCTGAACGTTCACCTCGTCGATCGAACGGGCGCTGACATAAATGGTCCCGTTGTAATCGGTAAATACAAAGCTGGCCTTGATGTTGTTGATATCCATCAGCTCGTTCGCGACCTGCGCGCCGAGCACTGTGGGCGAATCCACGTTATCCGCATCACATACCGCAAACGCGAACTGATCCATGAACAGCTGCGCCGAAGAAACCACCTTTGCGCGGGCAACGTATTCGTTCATTTCCTCGCGGAACATCTTCCTGATCCTCGTCATGTCGGCGCCGTTCTTGCGCAGATATGCGGCGGATTCGAAGGTGCGTGTACCGGTCTTGTTCTGGAAATTGTTTGAATCTACCATGATGCCCGCCAGCATCGCGTCCGCCTCGACCGGCTTGAACCTGATATTCTCGCCGAAATACTGTATGATCTCGGAAATGACCTCACAAGCGGAGGACGCCGAGGGCTCAACGTATGACAGCGCGGCGTTCTCGATAGCCTCGTCGGACTGTCTGTGATGGTCGAGAACCACGACAGTCTTGGCCTTCTCGAGCAGCTCGGGGCACTCGGTGTAGCTGGGCCTGTTGACATCCACTACCACTACCATGGTGCCGGAGTCGAGCATCTCCACGGCCTCTTCGCGCGAAACGATCAGGCCGTTGTAATCCGTGGTCTCCTCGAACTTGTTCACTATGGGACGTATCGAGCCGGTAACGTCGCTCAGTACGATATGCACTTCCTTATCCATCGACGACGCGATCTTGTAGATGCCGACAGCCGAGCCGAAAGCATCGATATCGGGCATGCTGTGGCCCATGACGAGTATCTTGTCCTTGGTCTCGAGCAGTTCTCTTAAGGCATGCGCCTTAACTCTCGACTTAACCTTTGAATTCTTCTCGACGGAGCTGGTCCTCGCTCCGTAATACTTAACGCTGTCCTTATCCCTGATAACAACCTGGTCTCCGCCGCGTCCGAGCGCCAGATCGATGGCCGCGCGCGCGGATTCGTAGGTCTTGCTGAAAGTTCCCGCCTCGGCACCGATACCGATGCTGACGGTGAAATTCATCTCATTGCCGATATTAACGCCGCGGACGTCCTCAAGGATATCGAACTTGGAACTCTCGAGCGCGTCAAGGCTGCTGTTCTGGCAGACGAGAATGTACTTGTCCTGCTCGAACTTTTTGATGACGGCGTCGTAATTCTGGAAATACTTGTTTATCTTACGGTCAACCAGCGCCGCGAACAGCGATCTCCTGACCTCGTCTATGCTCTCGAGAGCCTCGTTGTAGTTGTCGATATAGAGCAGCCCGACTACGATCTCGTTGTCCTTTAAAGCCTGCTTTAAGGTATTGATCTCGGTCTCATCGTAGAAATACGCGATCACCAGCGTCTCGCCGGACGCCTCCGAGGGTCTGAGCTTATCGCTGCCCCACCTGGAATCGTCGCGGATGCCCTCGATCGTGAGGTTCTTCATCAGTACGCGGTAATGCATCGAATTGCACTCGAGGAATACGTTCGCCTGCTCCTCATCCCGGGGAAATACCTCCGGGGTAAGCTCGGGGAACAGCGTCGTGACGTCCTGCCTGGGCCTGATCTTGTTGCCGACCATGTCGAGCAGCTTTCTGTTGGACCAGAGAATGCATCCGGTCTTGTCAAGGATCGCGTAAGGGATCTCCAGCTCCTGATCGAGCTTTCGCTGAACGTTGCTGTAATTGACGCCGAAGCGCACCAGCTCCAGCACCAGTGTCTTGCGCTTGATGAGGAACATGATCAGCACAACGAGCATGTACAGCCCGAGAAAGACGGTCGCGCAAATGCCCGCGCGCCTGTCGATAGTGTATTCGATCACGGTAAATACGGCCAAAAGTATCGCCAGTATCAGTGCCCATCTGAGTATGCTCTTTATGAACGGAACAAGTCTGCGTTTGTTGTCCATTTTTAAACCCCGCTGTGAATAAAACTGTATTCAAAGTTATTCTATCACATCCGTTTGAAAAATAGAACAAAAAAATAAGGACGGCACAGCGCCGGGCTGTACCGTCCTGAACGAACGATCAGGTTGTCTGACACCTATTATTCAACGGTGTAAGGCATAAGAGCAAGATGACGCGCACGCTTAACCGCAACGGTGATTGCTCTCTGATGCTTCGAGCAATTGCCTGTGATCCTTCTGGGAAGGATCTTGCCGCGCTCGGAAACAAATCTCTTAAGCTTGTTTACATCCTTATAATCAACACCTGCTCCGGTCTTGTCAGCACAGAAAGCGCAAACCTTCTTCTTTCTGCGAGGCATTCTCTTCTTCATCGGAGCATCCTTATCATTCTGTTCTCTGTTCTTATTGAACGGCATTGCTGCTACCTCCTATTCGATTTCTGTTAACCTGCCTGTTTAGGCAAACGGTAATTCCTCGTCAATTCCTGTGGGGATGTTCATGAATCCGTCACCGGCGGGAGCAGGTCCTGCGGATCTGCCTGAGTTATCGCTGCCCGAATTGCCCTGAGCGTTCTTGCTCTCGGCGAACTCGATCTCCTCGACCATGATCTGAACGTTGTAATGCTTTACGCCGTCCTTCTCATAATTGTCGTTCTCGACACGACCGGTGGTAACCACCTTTGTGCCCTTCTGGAGATATTTCTCTACAAACTCCGCCTGCTTACCGAAGCATGTGCAATTGAAGAAATCAGCTTCGGGCTGACCGTCACGTCTGAAACGACGGTCTACGGCGATCGAAAACTTTGCGATAGCGGTGGAATTCTGACCCTGTGAGTATCTAACCTCAGGATCACGTGTTAAACGTCCCATTAAAATGACTTTGTTCATTAGGCCCTGACCTCCTTATTCCTCGTCACGTCTAATGCATAAGTATCTGAGTACATTGTCCATAATGCGAAGTCTTGACTCAAGCTCCGCGGGAACAGTAGTCTCAGCATCGAATTGGATGAAATAGTAGTATCCTTCGTTCATCTTCTGGATCTCGTAAGCAAGTCTCTTCTTGCCCTGATCCTCAACATTCAGGTTCTGACCTCCGAACTTGGTGATCATGTCCTTAATGTTGTTCAGGACTGCAGCTCTTGCTTCATCCTCGATAACTGCATTAACAACTAAGGCTAATTCGTACTTGTTCATAGTTGCGTTGCACCTCCTTTTGGTCTCTGGCCCTCCGTCATGCGGAGAGCAAGGAAAATAATATATCACAATCGGATATATTAGCACCTATGTCAAAAAAAAGCAAGAACTTTTTACGGTTCTTGCTGATTTTGTATTTTCCCGGCCTTATTCGGCCCTTGTGACGTCCTTGATATTCTTCTCCGCCTGCGTTCTCGGGATCATTATCATATGCCCGCAGCCCCTGCATTTGAGCCTGAAATCGATTCCCGTACGGAGCACCTCCCATTCGCTGCTGCCGCAGGGATGGGCCTTTTTCATCTTTACAATGTCGCCGACCTGTATGTCCATATGATCCCACCTGTCCGTGTAAATGTCCGGTGCCGGCGCTTAAGCAAGGAATCCCCTGTTCGAGCCGTCCGACATGTTCATCTCGTTTAAGCTGCCCTTACCGTAGGTAAGGCCCGCGTAAACATTCTGCGAATTCTCCATGACCGCTCCGGACTCGTCCCGGGGAGCGATCTCGGCGTACGCCTTTCTGAGACCTGAGATCACGTTCTTCGCGCCGTCGAGCCCGCGGTCTTCGCCCGCAATGTCGCTCGCCACCAGCATGCGCTGTACGTATTCGTAGAGGTTTAAGAGGCGTTTGGATATCGCATATTTGTAATCCAGCACGCTCATCAACTCCGCAAGGAACTTCTGCGCCGACTTGAGCGCAGCCCTTCCTTCTTCTTTGCCGTCCTGTGCGAACGCCTTTACTCCGCAGTCAATCTCTTCAAGTATTATATCATATGTGATAACAACAAGCTCGGTTTTGTTGGCCTGCGAGATCCTCCTCGCAAAATCCTTCTGTCTGCTTCTGTCCATTATTTATCCTGTCTCCGAATCATTATGCAATGTTTACCGTTTCAGACTTCATTATCAGCTCTGGAGCAGCTGAAGGATGTTCTGGGGCCTCTCGTTCGCCTGAGCGAGCATTGCGGTGCCGGCCTGGTCGAGTACGTTCTGCTGCGTGTAATTGGTCATTTCCTCGGCCATATCAACGTCCTCGATACGCGACATCGACTCGGTCATGTTCAGGTCGGTGGTCTCGAGGTTATTGATCGTGTGCTCAAGTCTGTTCTGGTACGCGCCGAGCTTAGCTCTGATAGCAGATACCTCGTTTACCGCGTTGTCGTAAAGGGTGATCGCCTGCTGCGCGCCCTCTTCGGTGCAGACATTTATATTTGCGATGCCGAGCGTTACGGGATCGATCCTCGGGATTTTAACTTCCATATCCTGATGCTCGTTCGCGCCTACCTGAAGGTACATCGGGCCCGCCTCGAGAAGAGTGGTCACGGACTCAAGGATCTCGCCCTCCGCGTACGATGCGTCTTCGCTTCCGTCGCCCGCAGCATCGGTAAACATGGTCTGGCTCGCTCCGGGAGTAACCTGGAATCTCATCTCAAAATTGTTATTGTCCTTAACATATACGATATCGCCGCTCGCAGATGCGGTCGCCGTGGTTCCGAAGCCGTCGCCGAGCTCTACCTGTGCGTCAACTCCGTAAGAGGTAACTGTCTCGGTGCTGAGTCCGAACAGATCGGCAAGCGCCTCGTTGTTGCACTGGATGCTGACTTTCTGCGAAGAACCGTAGCCGTTCGACATGAAGATCAGATTGCCTTCGCCGATGCCGGTCTCGGTATATCCTGCGGTCTCGATCGGTCCGTCGGAATCGGGACCGTCGCCGAAGAACGCCTTGATGTTCATCTGGTCGCAGAGGTTTCTGATGCCTGCGTAGCAGGTCTCGAGAGACATGCCCTCGGAGAAGTACAGCGAATAACCGTTGATCGTAATGGAACCGCCCTCGTCCTCGCCGATCTCGTCAAATGTGGGCACTCCGCCGACTACGACCGCCTGTCTGGGATCCACTGTAATATTCATAGAATAATCGATGCTCTCTACGGTATCCGAAGAGTAGATCAGGTTAACGTAGGTGTTGTTGGTATAAGAATTCTTGTCGAGGTTTCCGTCGAGCAGGGTCTTGGTGTTAAACTCGGTGGTGGTCGAGATTCTCTGGATCTCGGCCTGGAGCTGGTTGATCTCCTGCTGGATCGCGCTTCTGTCCTCGGTCGTATTGGTTCCGTTTGCAGCCTGAACAGCCAGCTGTCTCATACGCTGG
>JAEEXY010000129.1 GCA_016288005.1 Lachnospiraceae bacterium | reverse complement strand
CTGTCCGAGATCAGACAGCAGAAACTCGCATTTGACGCGATAGCGGGGGCATGTGATTACTTTGAAAAGCTGAGACCGGAATAATTGGGATAGAAACAGACTGACGGAGGATGTGCATGGAAGTACTGGCAATAATACCCGCGCGCAGCGGGTCGAAATCGGTGACGGATAAAAACATTCGCGAGGTGGCGGGAAAGCCCATGCTGGCCTGGTCGGTGGAGCATGCCCTGACGAGTGAGCGGATCACCCGCGTGATCGTATCGACAGACAGCGAAAAATACGCCGAGATCGCGAGGCAGGCGGGCGCGGAGGTGCCTTTTATCAGGCCTGCGGAGTATGCGACCGACACGGCGCTCGACCTCGATGTGTTTAAGCATGCGCTGAACTGGCTCGCTGATAATGAAAACTATCATCCCGACATTGTCGTGCAGCTGCGCCCGACTTATCCCAAGCGTGACCCTGCGGACATAGATACGATGGTAGATATGCTCACGGCTGATCCCGAAGCGGATTCGGTAAGGAGCGTGGCTCTCGCCGGAGAGGTGCCGTATAAGATGTGGCTGAACGCCTGCGATACCGATGAGGGAGCGTCAGTTGATGCGGCGGCCGGAACTGACGGGGCAGGCATCTCAGAAAAGCGCATGCTGCTCACGCCCCTCATCAGGGACATCCCCGAGTGCTACAACATGCCCCGCCAGGAGCTGCCCACGGTCTACTACCAGAATGCCTGCATAGACGTCATGCGCGCATCGACCGTACTCGCGAAAAACTCGATGACAGGCACTAAGATACTCGGATATCTGATGACCGAGAACTATGACATCGATACCGAGATCGAGCTGCTCAGAGCCGAAAACGGGCTGCTTAAAGCACAGCTGGCGGAGAAAACGGTAAATAAGGGATAACTCCCGGCAGGCGGTTAAAAAAACGGCCTGAAAAACCGATATAATAATATAGCCTGATACAGGCATCTAAGTTTATTGAAATATATTCTTTGGAGGACTCACATGACGACTGCAGAATTATTCGATAATCTCTTTATCTTCGAAATGGCAAATTCCCATCAGGGCTCCGTCGAGCACGGCATCGACATCATCCGCGCAATGGGACGCATCGCGCGCAAATACAACATCCGCGCCGCGGTAAAGCTCCAGTACAGAGAGCTCGACAGCTTTATCCATCCCGACTATAAGGGCCGCACGGACATCAAGCACATCCCGCGCTTTGAGTCGACCAGACTGATGCCGGAACAGTTCAACCGCCTCGTCGAGGCTATACGCGAGGAGGGCCTGATCCCGATGAGCACGCCTTTCGACGAGGTGAGCGTAGATCTGTGCATGGACCAGGGCCTCGAGATCATCAAGATCGCGAGCTGCAGTTCGATGGACTGGCCGCTCATGGCAAAGGCAGCCTCCACCCATAAGCCTCTCATCGTATCGACCGGAGGCAAGAGCCTGTCGGAGATCGATAAGATATATAATTTCCTGACGCACCGCGGATGCGAGTTCGCATTCCTGCACTGTATAGCCGAGTACCCCGCACCGCCCGAGAGACTGCAGCTCGATTTCATCGAGAAGATGCGCAAGCGTTATCCCGACGTGGTTATCGGATGGTCCGGACATGAGGCGCCCGACAACAATATCCCCGCCATGCTGGCCGTGGCAAAGGGCGCGCGCATATTTGAGCGCCATGTGGGCCTGCCGACCGAGACGATCAGGCTCAACGCTTATTCGATGAACCCCGAGCAGGCGGACGCCTGGGTCAGCGCGGTCATCTCCGCACAGGATATGTGCGAGATGAAAAAGACCAGCCACCACGGCAAGACAAAGTACATCAGCCAGAACGAGCTCGATTCGCTCACGAGCCTGATGCGCGGCGTATTTGCAAAGCACGACATAGCTGAGGGCGATGTGCTGACCGAGGACGATGTATTCTTCGCGATGCCGTGCGCGGACAGGCAGCTGACCAGCGGCGAGTTCCAGCCGGGCATGACAGCCACCAGGAGCTATAAGACCAACGAGGCGGTATACGAGAAACGCACAGCCTCCGATATCAGCATCATGCGCAGCGTTGTACATGATGCCAAGGGTATGCTCTTCGAGGCCGGCATAGCGCTCGGCACCGAGTTCGAGGTCGAGCTCTCGCACCATTACGGCATGCAGCATTTCCGCCAGTTCGGCGCGATCATCATATCGATAGTCAACCGTGAGTACTGCAAAAAGCTGATCATCGTCCTGCCCGGACAGAAGCATCCTTCGCACCTGCACAAGGTAAAGGAGGAGACCTTCCAGCTGCTCTACGGCGACCTGACCGTAACGCTCGACGGCGAGACGATAAAGATGAAGCCGGGAGACATCCAGACCGTGCTGCGCGGCAGCTCACACGCATTTACATCGGAGCACGGCGCGATATTTGAGGAAGTATCCACCACGCATGTACGCAACGATTCATACTACGAGGATCCGAAGATCGCCTGCCTCGACCCGCTGGAGAGAAAGTCAATATTGAAGGATTGGTAAATATGAAAGAGGTCGAGAGGCCTCTTTCTTTTATTGACAAAAAGTGTAATAAACTGTAATAAGTGCAGTTTGAAACTAACTTTGACAGATACTTAAGAATCGTGAAGTGCCAGATATATTATTGACACCCAACACTGGTATATGGTATAATGATGCCAAAAACCAAGAAGGCACAAAATGATTATTGAAACATTAGAAGAAGATCTGCACAAAGCGATCAAATCGAATAAACAGGTTATTAGCCGTCCAATTAGAGTAGGGAAAGCCTCTTATGTATTATCTCAGTGTGGAGTAAAGGCTGATCAGGATATTACGATAACCAAAAAGGTTATAAGCAAGGCGATGCGTTGTGAGAACAGAGACGAGAACGGTAGATTAGTTGGTAACACCGGACATGGATTAACAGAGGCGCATATCGTAAGTGCTATTAAAGAGCTGGAATCACCTATTATGATTTTCAGAGGGCGAAATGAAAAATCCCTGCTCGTGATAACGAGTATTCTTGATCTTAAAGGCAGACATATAGTTATTGCAATGGAATGTGAAAGACAGGAGGGGTTTACAAGTGTTACCAGCATCAGGAGTATCTATGGAAGGGACAATCTGGCTTTTTTTATCGGAGAGAATATCGAAAATGGAAATCTGCTGGCAGCAAAAAGAAAAGAAGCCGATGAACTGCTTCGTTCCATAGGGAAATCGTATCCCAAGGAGAACACATTCATCAGCTACAGTTAAATATTACTAGATTTCGCCATGAAAGTCAAGATAATTATCGGATTTGATAGGAGGGCCCCGACATGAATATCAAAACATTGGAACAGGCAAAACTTCGAATCAAGGAATTGGAGCAGGAAGTGGCAGCCCTAAAAGCAGAGAACGAGATTCTTCGCAGCAGGAACTATGGCGGACGAAAGAAGCATGATGAGACCTGGCAAGCGGCTTATAATGATTTTGTTGTGAAATATGAAAGCGGCAGAACCATGATGGAGATGGTCTCAAACGGAGAGATCAGCAGAAGGACAGCATACCGGTATCTTGCGTACTACAGAGAGATGCATGGCGGAACAAAAATAAAGGAATAAGACAACTACACAAACTCGAAAGTTTACAAATATCTTGACAAAAAGGCAAAATGCATATATAATAGTATGCGTTCTCTTGAAAAATAAAAAATAAAAA
>JAEEXY010000008.1 GCA_016288005.1 Lachnospiraceae bacterium | reverse complement strand
TTCATGCTTGTAGTCGGCGTCGTATAAGCAGTAGTTGAAGAAATCGAGCAGGTCGGGAACCACGACCTCGGCGCCTTCGCGCTCGAGCAGGTCTACAAGGTGGTTATTGGCAAGAGGCATGTATTTTACAAGGATCTCACCCACAATGCCGACACGCGGCTTCTTTAACGTTTCGTCGATCGGGAATTCGTCGAATTCCTTAACCATATCTCTTATTATCTGTTTAAACTTGTATTTTGTCTTCGGGTTGATGATCTCATCAACGCAGATATATTCCCATTTTTTATGAAGCTCATTTGCCGAGCCGGGTACCAGCTCGTAAGGGCGGACATGGTAGAGGCAGCGCATCAGCACATCTCCGTAGATCAGGGCGTGAGCGGCTCCTATGAGCATGGGCAGCGTGATCTTGAGACCCTCGCTCTTTTCCATTCCGGTGTAATTGAGCGAGATGACCGGGATGTATGACATTCCGACGCGGTCCAGCGCCTTGCGGATCAGCGCAACATAGTTGCTGGCCCTGCAGCATCCGCCTGTCTGCGTCATGATGATCGCAAGCTTGTGAGTGTCGTAGCGTCCCGAAAGGACAGCTTCCATAAACTGTCCGACCGTACAGATCGTAGGATAGCACGCGTCGTTGTTTACGAACTTGAGACCGTAATCTACCGCCGTCCTGTTGTCGTTGTCCAGCACCTCGAAATGATAGCCGAAGCGCCTGAACACGGGCTCGAGGATCGAGAAGTGGATCGGGCTCATCTGCGGCGCGAGGATAGTGTAACCTTCGTCGCGCATCTGTTTTGTGAATTCGGTCTTATGATAATCGACGGGACCGGGCTTGCAGGTAATGCATCTGTCGCGGCGCATGTTCATGGCAGCGATAAGGCTCCTGATGCGGATACGTGCCGCGCCGAGGTTATTGACCTCGTCGATCTTGAGCAGCGTATAGAGCTTGTTGCTGTTCTCGAGGATCTCATTTACCTGATCGGTGGTCACGGCGTCGAGGCCGCAGCCGAAGGAATTGAGCTGGATAAGCTCCAGATCGTCCCTTGTGCGCACGAATTCCGCGGCAGTGTAGAGTCTGGAATGGAATACCCACTGGTCTACGACGCGGACGGGTCTTGCGGGCTTGAAATCAAGCGGGATGCTGTCCTCGGTAAATACGGTAAGGCCGTAGGAGGCGATCATCTCAGGGATGCCGTGATTGATCTCGGGATCGATGTGATAAGGTCTTCCGGCGAGTACGATACCGCGTCCGCCTTCCTTTTCCATTGCTTCGAGAGCACGCCTGCCCTCGCGTCTGATATCGTCTTTCGCGCGGCGCTGCTCGTCCCATGCAAGCTTCGCGGCCTGTCGCACTTCCTTTTCGGGGATGCCGTAATCAACCGTGAAGAGGCGGACAAGGCGGTCCTCGGCGGTCTTTTCCGTGGTGAACGCGATGAAAGGCCTGATATATTCAACGTCGCCCGAAGTGATCTCCTCAATATTGTTCTTGAGGTTCTCGGGATAGGATACCACCATGGGGCAGTTGTAATGGTTCTGCGCGCCTTCGGTTTCCTGATACTCGTAGAATACGCAGGGATGGAAAATGCGCTTAATTCCGTTGTTGATGAGCCACTGGGCGTGTCCGTGCGCAAGCTTTGCGGGATAGCATTCCGACTCGGACGGGATCGACTCCATTCCGAGTTCGTAGATCTTGCGGCTCGAGGAAGGAGAGAGCACGACGCGGTAGCCGAGGCGCGCGAAAAATACGGCCCAGTAAGGGAAGTTCTCATAAATGTTGAGGACTCTCGGGATACCGATCACGCCTCTGGGCGCGGCGTCCTCGGGAAGAGGCTCGTAATCGAAGAGTCTCTTGTATTTATAGGCGTACAGATTCTCGCCTTTTTTGATCTCGGAAACGGTCTTTAAGCCTTTCTCGCAGCGGTTGCCTGTGATGTGCCTGCGGTTGCCGGGGAAGATATTGACCGTCAGCATGCAGTGGTTAGAGCAGCCCTGGCAATGCGTCGTCGAGGTCTTGTAGGTTAATGCGACGATGTCGTCGAGCGGGAGCATGGTCGTGGTCTGGCCCTTGTAGCGTTCGCGCGCGATGAGAGCCGCGCCGAATGCGCCCATGATACCGGAAATATCGGGGCAGGTGGCCTCGACGCCGGCAATGCGCTCGAATGCTCGGAGAACAGCTTCGTTATAGAAGGTTCCGCCCTGAACGACTATTTTTTCTCCGAGATCCGAGGCGTCGGAGAGCTTGATGACCTTGAACAGCGCGTTCTTGATGACGGAATAGGCAAGGCCTGAGGAAATGTCCTGTACGGTCGCACCTTCCTTCTGTGCCTGCTTTACGTTCGAATTCATGAAGACCGTGCAGCGCGTTCCGAGGTCGACGGGATTCTTCGCAAAAAGAGCTTCCTTCGCAAAGCCCTCGGCGGTATAACCGAGCGAGTTCGCGAAATTCTCTATGAAGGAACCGCAGCCCGAGGAGCAGGCCTCGTTGAGCAGAATGCTGTCGACGGTGTGATTCTTGAGTTTGATGCACTTCATGTCCTGACCGCCGATGTCGAGAACGCAGTCCACGCCGGGTACGAAGAACTCGGCAGCGGTGCAGTGCGCGATCGTCTCAACTTCTCCCTCATCGAGGCAGAAGGCGGACTTTAAGAGAGCCTCACCGTAACCGGTGGAGCATGAGCGGACTATATGCGCCGTCGCGGGAAGCTTATCTTTAATGGCTTCCATTGCGCGGATCGCAGTCTTTATCGGGCTGCCCTGATTGTTGGCATAGAAGGAGAAGAGAAGTTCGCCTTCTTCGCCGATAAGGGCAAGTTTGGTCGTGGTGGAGCCTGCGTCGATTCCCAGGAAGCAATTGCCCTCGTAGGTCTCGATCGCTTTTTTGGCGACAACGGCGCGTGAATGACGATCCCTGAACGCCTTGTAATCGGTCTCGTCCTCGAAGAGCGCGGGAAGGCGCTTGATCTCGAAGGCCATTTCCACGCCTGCGTCGAGGCGTGTGATGAGTTCCGTGATCGAGGGAAGTGTGCCGGAGACGGTGGACGCCTTTCCGGCAGCAGCAAGTTCCGCTTCATTGCCTGCCTCTATCGCTGCGCCCATGGCGGCAAAGAGGTGTGAATTGTCGGGATCGACTATATTCTCATCGGTCAGATGAAGAGTCCTGATAAATGCCTTTTTCAGCTCGGGAAGGAAATGCAGGGGGCCTCCGAGGAATGCGACGCATCCGCGGATAGGCTTACCGCAGGCCAGTCCCGATATGGTCTGGTTAACGACGGCCTGGAATATAGAGGCCGCAAGGTTCGAGCGTGTGGCGCCCTCGTTGATGAGGGGCTGGATGTCCGATTTCGCGAATACGCCGCAGCGGGCCGCGATCGGATAGATCTCTGTATAGCTCTCGGCCTCTTTGTTGAGGCCCGTGGCGTCGGTCTGCAGCAGGGCCGCCATCTGGTCGATGAAGGAACCCGTACCGCCGGCGCAGACACCGTTCATGCGCTCCTCAAGACCGCCGGTAAAGTATATGATCTTGGCATCCTCACCGCCGAGCTCTATGGCCACGTCGGTTTGGGGCGCTACTGCATTCAGGGCCGAAGCTACCGCGACAACCTCCTGTACAAAGCCGATGTTCAGCGCTTTTCCGAGGTTTATCGAGCCCGAGCCCGTTATCCTGACATTGAGCAGGCATTCACCGAGACGCTCCTTTGCCTTTTTGAGCAGGTCAGCGAGGGTTTCCTGTGTGTGCGCCATATGGCGCATATATTCTCCGAATAATATATTGTTGTTTTCATCAAGCACGACAAGCTTGACCGTAGTGGATCCGACATCGATCCCCGCACGATAAGTATTCATGTTCTTTTTCCTTAGTTTTTTATTGCGACGGGTTATGGTTTTACAAACCGCATCGGTATATATAATAACATATTTGGCCGGGAAAGGAAGTGAAGTTTTGATTAATTTTCGCAGGGAGATTGTGTGTTGATATTTTCAGGCAAATCAGATACCATTGATTATAGGAAATTATGCAATGCAGGTGATGATAATGACTGACAACAGAAAAAGAAGCGGGAATACGCCTTCTCCGGCCCGCAGGACGGGCTCGGGCGGCAAGAGAGCTTACGTGGCCAACGCCAGGGACTCGGCTGCCGCCAGACGGGGAAAAGCGCCTGCTCCCGCGAGAAATACGACCGCCCATACGGGCAGCCGCAGCGCTTCGGGCAGCGGCACGGGACGCGGCAGGACAGCCGCTCCCGCCAAAAGGCGCAATACATATGAGGATGACGGACAGCTGAAATTCCGGTTTGAGGAGGACGATTCCTTAAAGGACGAGATCACCATCATTCTGATACTCCTTGCGGGAGTACTGATGGTACTCAGCTATTTCCACCTCTGCGGAAGCTTCGGGGAGCTGCTGAACAAGGTCATCTTCGGCCTCGTGGGAAGCTTCGGCTATGCGTTCCCGTTCGTTATGGTTTTCGTCGCGATATTCGCCATCGCCAATAAACGGAACCGGTCGATCGTTACGAAGACGCTGCTGTTTGCCGGCATGATGCTGTTCGTTTCGGCGCTCGTGCAGCTCGCCGCGGGAGGTTTTGATCCCGCAGTCACGCTTAAACAGTACTATACCAATTCGGTGCCCGGATATCTTGGCGATTCAAAGACCTACGGAGGCTTTTTCGGAGGTCTTATCTGCAAGCTCTTATGTCCGTACGTCGGCAAGGCGGCCGCGGCAGTGATCATGTGCGCCGCTGTGGTGATATTCTTCCTGTTGATCGTGGGCAAGGCACTGTTCACCGCGATCGCGCGCAGGGGCATAGAGACTGCCGAGGAGTTCCGCTTAAGACGCCGTGAGGAAGAGGAATACGAGGCTGAGGAGCGCGAGAGGAGACGCGTCGCGATCGAGGAGGAGCGCGCTCTGCGCAGGCAGGAGACAAAAGAAAGCCGTGATGCGGTTTATGCGGCAGATGATGAGGACGATCTCGACGGCCTCGATGAGTTCGATGACGAGGGTATGCCGAAGGAACCGGCAAAAAAGAAAAAGATAGGCGGTTTTATCGATACGCTCTTAAGGAGCGGCATGGGGCTTGAGGCCGACCGCATAGCCGATACTCCGGAGTACCGGAAAATGAAGGATACATACGGGATCACGGCCGAAGAGGTCGAGGAGATCAAACAGAAGGAAAGCGAAGAACCTTCTGCCGGTCCTGATATCGATATCGAAGAAGACGGCGGTGAACCCGAGGATATCGTGAGCAGGGAGCTGGCGAAGAAGTTTTCCTCGAACACCGGTATCGATGTTGTTAAGCTCCATGAGCATCCGAGGGTAACCAAGACCGAGAACACCAGCGTTTACATGGTGGATGAGGAAGAGGAGCCCGGCCCGGGACCCGTTTCTCTCGATGAGCACAGGAAGAACGCGGGTGTACCGTCAGGTATGAACGCATATGATATCAAGAAAGGATTCGAAGGCAGGGACGCGGCATCCGAGACGCCTGAGGCACCTGTGACTGCCGCAAGACCGGAGCCTGCGGCAGCAAAGCCGGTTCCTGCGCCTGCGGCTAAGGATAAGACACCGAACAACGGTGCGGCATCGTTCAATACGCCCGAACAGATCGCAAAACTGCATGAGGAGCAGGCGAAAAAGCCGGAGCCTCCTTATGTGTTCCCGCCCATCAGCCTGCTCGCGAAGGGACAGCCTTCGGGCAAGTCTCCTTCGAACAGCTCGGAGCTTAAAGAGACCGTGGCCAAGCTGCAGCAGACCTTTGAGAGCTTCGGAGTCGGAGTTACCGTTACCGATGCGACCGTCGGACCTACGGTTACCAGATATGAGCTGCTGCCCGACCAGGGCGTCAAGGTTAAGACGATTACTTCATTGTCGGATGATATAAAACTGGCCCTTGCGGCTGCCGAGATCCGTATCGAGGCGCCGATCCCGGGTAAGGCGGCGGTAGGCATCGAGGTGCCGAACGCGACCACCTCGCCCGTTCTTCTGCGCGACCTGCTCGATACTCCAGACTTTAAGGACGCGCAGTCCAAGCTGACATTCGCGGTCGGTAAGGACATCGGCGGCAAGGCGATATGCTTTGATATCGGCAGCATGCCTCACATGCTGATCGCGGGCGCTACCGGTTCAGGTAAATCGGTGTGCATAAACGCGCTGATCCTCAGCATTCTCTATAAGGCAAAGCCTTCCGAGGTCAAGATGGTCATGATCGATCCGAAGAGGGTCGAGCTGATCGGATACAACGGCATCCCGCACCTGCTCGTGCCCGTCGTTACCGACGTTAAAAAGGCAACCGGCGCGCTCAACTGGGCGATCGCCGAAATGGACGACCGCTACGCGAGGTTCGCCGACGCGGGAGTCAACAATCTCAAATCATATAACCGCAAGATCGAGGAAAAGTACTACGAGGACGGCAACGAGGGCGAGTGTCCCGACCTGCTCCCCCAGATACTTATCATCGTGGACGAGCTGAACGATCTGATGATGACCGCGAACTCGAAAGAGGTCGAGGGCGCGATCTGCAGACTTACCCAGCTGGCGCGCGCTTCGGGCATTCATGTCGTGCTCGCGACGCAGCGTCCCTCGGTCAACGTTATTACCGGTACGATAAAGGCAAACATTCCTTCCAGGATCGCGTTCTCGGTATCGTCGATCGTCGATTCCAGAACGATACTCGACCAGTCCGGTGCGGAAAAGCTTCTGGGCAAGGGCGATATGCTCTTTTATCCTCAGGGCTATCCGAAGCCCGTCAGACTGCAGGGCGCGTACGTTTCCGACAAAGAGATCGCGGGAGTCGTGGACTTTATCAAGAGCAAATGCAAGGAAGTAAAATATAATGAAAAGATAAGCGCGCATATCGAGAAGAACGCGGCGGCGGATCCGAAAGCAGCGGGATCGTCGGGAGGCGCTTCGGGCAGTTCCGCGGCCGAACCCGACGACGGACACGACGAGTTCTTCGAACAGGCCGGACGCCTGATAATCGAAAAGCAGAAGGCCTCTATAGGCATGCTGCAGCGCGTATATAAGATAGGCTTCAACCGCGCGGCCAGGATCATGGACCAGCTCGCGGAAGAGGGCATCGTGGGCCCCGAAGAGGGCACCAAGCCCAGAAGGATCCTGATGACCCTGCCCGAATTCGAAGCATATATGTCGAGCACTTCGCAGGCCGGGGAGTCCGATGAAACCGATGAAAATGACGAACAACGATGAGTTATTGTGCAAAGTGTATATAATTTTCAAAATATTTCGTCAAAATATTAATATCCGTCGGGACGGACACATGATATACTTGTAACATAAAAATATAAAACAATTGTTCGAACACGGTATTGACATTATCGAACATATGTATTATTATTTTATCAGAACATTGGTTCTGTCTGACGCTTCATCCGTAGCCGGGATAATCGTTATCGGGGCTAAATCCAAACGGATGCGCTAATGGGGAAAAGATGGCAAAAGAAGAGAAGATCAAAGAAGAAAAGACAAACGGAGCTATTGACGAGAATAAGAAAAAGGCTCTCGAATCGGCTCTCGCACAGATCGAGAAAAACTACGGCAAAGGATCCGTCATGAAGCTCGGAGACAAGAGCGCTCATATGAATATCGAGACCGTACCCACGGGTTCGTTAAGCCTTGATATAGCGCTCGGACTCGGCGGAGTGCCCAAGGGACGTATCATTGAGATCTACGGACCCGAGTCCAGCGGTAAGACCACCGTTGCTCTCCACATGATCGCCGAGGTACAGAAGCGTAACGGCATCGCGGGCTTTATCGATGCGGAGCACGCGCTCGATCCCGTCTATGCCAAGAATATCGGAGTCGATATAGACAACCTCTATATCTCACAGCCCGATAACGGCGAGCAGGCGCTCGAGATCGCGGAGACCATGGTTCGTTCGGGCGCGGTCGACATCATCGTTATCGACTCTGTTGCGGCACTGGTACCCAAGGCCGAGATCGAGGGCGAGATGGGCGATTCGCACGTGGGACTCCATGCGCGTCTGATGTCTCAGGCACTCAGAAAGCTCACCGGTGTTGTCAGCCGTACCAATTGTATCGTTATATTCATCAACCAGCTCCGTGAGAAGGTCGGCGTCATGTTCGGCAATCCCGAGACCACCACGGGCGGCCGCGCGCTGAAGTTCTACGCTTCAGTCAGGATGGACGTACGTAAGATCGACATCATCAAAAACGCGGGCGAGATCATCGGTAACCGCACCAGGATCAAGGTCGTTAAAAATAAGATCGCTCCGCCTTTTAAGGAGGCAGAGTTCGATATCATGTACGGTAAGGGCATCTCGCGCGAGGGCGATGTGCTAGATCTCGCAGCGAATGAAAACATTATCGTTAAGTCCGGCGCATGGTTCGCCTATAACGGAGATAAGATCGGTCAGGGCCGTGAGAACGCGAAGCTCTGGCTGCTCCAGAACCCTGCGGCCATGGCTGAGATAGAGGCTAAGGTCAGAGCAAAGCTCTGTGTTGCTCCGAATGCGGACGCAAATGAGGAGATCGGCGATTTCGATGAGGACGCGGAAGACAAGGACTGAGTATTTCGAGCAGCTGTCTGAGGAGGAGCTCTACAGACATGCGGCAAACCGGGCACTCTATATTCTGGAGCACACCGACAAATCGGAGGCCGATCTTCGCAGAAAGCTCAAGGAGACCGGATATCCCGATGACATCATCGGGCGCGCCATAGATTATGTGCGCGGCTACAACTATATTGATGATGCGCGGTTCGCGCTTAATTATGTCAGGATACACGCGGCGGCGATAAGCCGCCGCGAGCTTTCAAATAAGCTTTTGCAGAAGGGCATCTCACGCGAGGATATCGATGCCGCTTTTTCGGCTTATGAGGAGGAGCAGGCAGAGCTGGCTCGGCGCAGGGCGGATACGGCCCCGGACGATTCGCGCGAGGACGGGCTCTCCACCGAAGAGCAGGCGGCGCTTAATACGCTCCGCAAAAAGCTTAACGGGCGCAGGCCCGCGGATGAAGCCGCCGAGCGCAAACTAGTCGCTTTCATGTACAGAAAGGGCTTCGGACGCGACGCGATCCGTAAGGCCTTCGATATACTTGATGTGAGTATCGATCATGAACAGGAATATTACCAATAAGATCAATTATATTCTGGATAATATCGTTCCGCCGGCACTCAGGGACAGCCGTTTTTTTACGCGGCTGATGTTCCGTGCGGCGCTCGGTAAGAAGTATAAGGCATATATGCGTTTTAAGGACGAGGTGCCTCATCTTTCCGAGGACGAGATAAGCGCTTATTATTCGGAGCTTGCAGACACTTTTATGGACAGGGATACGGATATCAACGGACCCTGTCTTGAACGCATCCGTAAGGATGTCAAGGGTAAGAGGATACTTGATATCGCCACGGGCAGAGGGTATCTGGCCGGGGTGCTTCATTCCGATGACGCAGACAGGAGCATTGTGGGCGCCGATGTTGTGCTGCCGGGTCCGATAGACGGTGTAGAGCTGGTCAGGGCATCGGTCACTTCGATCCCGTTTGCCGACGGGGAGTTCGACACCGTGATCTGCGCGCATACTCTGGAGCATATCGCGGACATCGATAAGGCTGTCGCGGAGCTTCGGCGCGTCTGCGGAGGGCGCCTGATAGTAGTGCTCCCGAAGCAGAGAGAATATAAGTACACCTTTGATCTGCACATACATTTCTTCCCTTACC
This sequence comes from Lachnospiraceae bacterium, assembly GCA_016288005.1. Lineage (GTDB taxonomy): Bacteria > Bacillota > Clostridia > Lachnospirales > Lachnospiraceae > RUG11977. The sequence goes on along the minus strand of JAEEXY010000008.1, from coordinate 54,531 downwards.
GCTATAACGTTGAGCGGCTCCTCGGTACCTCAGGCACGATAGAGAAGCTCGGCGGGGACTGGTACTATGTAGAGGATATCCGGACATGAGAGAGTTTCTTAAAAAGGACAGCGTCAGAGAGGCTGTGATGTACCTGTTTATCGGCGGGCTCACGACTCTGGTCGGATTGGGCTCATACTGGCTGGTGACGCGTACTTTCCTCGATCCCGGCATACCGCTGCAGCTGCAGGCGGCAAACTGCATATCCTGGGTGCTGGCGGTCGCGTTCGCCTATGTCACGAACAGGATATTCGTATTCAGGAGCCATAACGATAATATCCTTGCCGAAGCAGGTAAGTTCTGCCTGTCCAGACTGGCGACTCTCGGACTGGACATGCTTTTTATGTTTATCACGGTTTCGGTCTGCGATCTTGATGACAGATGGATGAAGCTCATATCCACGGTTATCGTGACAGTGGCAAACTATATTCTGAGTAAACTTTTGGTGTTCATGAAAAAGGAAGAATGATGACCGCTTTACGGTTATTAACTGACTTTTTTGCTCACTAATTTTTTTGGATTTTTCAGATAATTTTTATGTTGTCAACTTTATTGACAAACGAATCTGACCTCACATATAATGACTCTATTCTGTTACTATTCATCGATCGTCCGTGCTCGGTTTTTTGCGCGCAGATGCTCCGTGGATAGTGTTTATCATTATATCGGAGGAAGATCAAATATGGCCAGGATCATTAATGAACCTTCACACACCTTTAACGAGTACCTCCTTATTCCCGGATACTCATCCTCGGAGTGTACTCCCGCAAATGTTTCGTTAAAGACCCCTCTCGTAAAGTACCGCAGGGGAGAAGCACCTTCACTTTCCATGAATATTCCGATGGTATCTGCCATCATGCAATCCGTCTCGGGAGATCGACTTGCCATAGCGCTCGCTACCGAAGGCGGTATTTCTTTTATCTACGGTTCACAGTCTATCGAAGACGAAGCTGCGATGATCAAGCGCGTTAAGGCATACAAGGCCGGCTTCGTAAGGAGCGATTCCAATCTTCGCCCCGACAGCACTCTCGCCGATATTCTCGAGCTTAAGGAACGCACCGGCCATTCCACCGTTGCGATCACCGAGGACGGCACCAGAGAGGGCAGGCTCGTGGGTATCGTTACCAGTAAGGATTACCGTGTGAGCCGTCTCGACCGCAGCACTCCGGTCTCGACATTCATGACTCCCTTTGAAAAGCTCGTATGGGCAAAAGAGGGTACCACATTAAAGGAAGCCAACGACATCCTCTGGGATCACAAGCTGAATGCGCTTCCTATCATCGATGACGACCGCAAGCTCTGCTATTTCGTTTTCCGTAAGGACTATGACATGCACAAGCAGAACCCCAACGAGCTGCTTGACGCGCATAAGCGCTATATCGTGGGCGCAGGTATCAACACACGTGACTATGAGCAGAGGATCCCCGCCCTTATCGAGGCAGGAGCCGATGTTCTGTGCATCGATTCATCAGAGGGATTCTCGGAGTGGCAGAAGAGGACTCTCGCGTGGGTTCGCGAGAAGTACGGCGATACCGTTAAGATCGGCGCAGGCAATGTTGTGGACGGAGCGGGATTCAGATTCCTTGCAGAGTGCGGTGCCGATTTTGTAAAGGTAGGTATCGGCGGCGGCTCGATCTGCATCACACGTGAGACAAAGGGTATCGGACGCGGACAGGCTACCGCGCTGATCGATGTTTGCGCAGAGAGAGACAAATACTTTGAGGAAACCGGTATCTACATTCCGGTATGCTCGGACGGCGGTATCGTTTACGATCATCATATTACCCTGGCGCTTGCCATGGGAGCGGATTTCGTCATGCTCGGCAGATATTTCGCGAGATTCGACGAGAGCCCTACCAGCAAGGTTTCCATCGGCGGCACCTACTATAAGGAGTACTGGGGCGAGGGCTCTTCGAGAGCGCGCAACTGGCAGCGTTACGACATGGGCGGCGACAAGAAGCTCAGCTTCGAGGAGGGCGTTGATTCCTACGTTCCTTATGCAGGCTCATTAAAGGACAACGTTGAGATGAGTCTCAGCAAGGTTAAGTCGACCATGTGCAACTGCGGAGCTCTGACGATCCCCGAGCTGCAGGAGAAGGCCGTTATCACGCTGGTTTCCGCTACGAGTATCGTTGAGGGCGGCGCGCATGACGTTATCCAGAAGGACAAGACACAGATCAAATAATAGGCAGATCTTTATCTGACAATAATGTTGCGGATCGGCCGGGATGACAGATAACCGTCACGGCCGGACCGGGAACGGAGAATCATGAAAAAAGTCGGTATCATCATGGGCAGTGACAGCGATCTGCCCATCATGGAAAAAGCGGTAAATGTGCTCAAGGAGCTGGAGATACCCTACGAGGTACACATCTATTCCGCACACAGGACCCCGGTCGAGGCCAGGGATTTCGCCGTAAACGCGAGAGCGAACGGCTTTGGCGCGATCATTGCGGCGGCCGGCATGGCGGCCCATCTGGCAGGAGCTGTTGCGGCCAATACCACGCTTCCGGTCATCGGTATTCCCTGCAAGTCATCGGTGCTCGACGGCATGGACGCGTTGCTCTCGACAGTGCAGATGCCTACGGGCATCCCCGTAGCTACGGTCGCGATCAACGGCGGCGCCAATGCGGCACTGCTGGCAGCCGAGATCATCGCGGTTTCAGATGAGGACCTGCAGAAAAAGCTCGACGCAAAGCGCGCAAAGGACGCGGCTGCGGTACTTGAAAAGGACAGGACTGTCGCTGAGAGACTTTGAGCGCAGCCGGGATACGTGATGCCCGGACATGACGCCCGGATGTGACGCCCGGACGTATCACTCTGACGTGTCACTCTGACAGGCATGAAAAGGAAAGAGAAAGAAAAAGGAAAGTAAAGATTATTTTCGGAGGAAATGTAACATGGGAGGCTTTTTCGGTTCCGTATCGAAAAGGGATGTGGTCCTGGATGTGTTTTTCGGTGTGGATTATCACAGCCATCTGGGGACCAGAGCAGGCGGTCTGGCTTACTGGGACAGCCGCGAGGGATTTAAGAGAGAGATCCATTCAATTGAGAATTCTCCCTTCAGGACAAAGTTTGAGAACGATCTGCCGGAGTTTAAGGGCACCAGCGGCATAGGCTGCATCAGCGATACCGATCCCCAGCCGCTGCTCGTTAGATCGCATCTCGGAGTTTACGCGATCACTACGGTGGGCATCATCAATAACGCGGACGAGCTTACAAAGAAGTACTGCGGCGATCACAGCAGCCAGTTTATGGCCATGAGCTCGGGCAAGGTCAACTCTACGGAGCTTGTCGCGGCGCTGATCAGCGAGGCCGATGATTTTAAAACAGGCATACTTCACGCGATGTCGCTGATAGACGGTTCGATGTCGCTGCTGATCCTCACCGAAGACGGCAGCATCATCGCGGCGCGCGACCGTATGGGACGCCTTCCGGTGCTCATAGGCAAGGATAACGACGGATACTGTGTATCGTTCGAGTCCTTCGCCTATCAGAAGCTCGGATATCACAACGCGTACGAGCTCGGTCCCAATGAGATAGTAAAGATCACGCCCGACGGTTACGAGACGATCTCACCCGCCGGCAGCGAGATGAAGATATGCGCGTTCCTCTGGACCTATTACGGATATCCCAACTCCAATTACGAGGGCGTAAATGTTGAGGTAATGCGCTACAAGAACGGCGAGATCATGGCGAGGAACGAGGCCGAGCGCGGCACTCTGCCCGAGGTTGATTTCGTTGCGGGCGTTCCGGATTCGGGCATCCCCCACGCGATCGGATACGCGCACGAGAGCGGCATGAGTTTTGCCAGACCTTTCGTAAAATACACGCCTACCTGGCCCAGATCGTTCATGCCGACCAGCCAGGAAGTCCGGAACAGGATCGCGAAGATGAAGCAGATCCCGGTTCCTGAGCTTATCGAGGGCAAAAAGCTCCTCTTTGTCGATGATTCGATCGTACGCGGCACGCAGCTGCGCGAGACGGTAGAGTTCCTCTACGAATCGGGAGCGAAGGAGGTTCACATGCGTTCCGCATGCCCTCCGATCATGTACGCCTGCAAATATCTTAATTTCTCACGCGGTACCTCCGAAATGGAGCTGCTCTCGAGGCGCATCATACGCGATCTCGAAGGCGAAGAGGGTGAGAAGCATATGGACGAATACACCGATACGACGACCAAGCGCGGCAAGTGCATGCTGAAAAGGATCTGCGAGAGTCTCGGTTTTGATTCGCTCGAGTATCAGACGCTGGACGGACTGCTCGAGGCGATAGGCATTGACCGCAATAAGATCTGCACATACTGCTGGAGCGGAAAGGAATAGAGGAGGGATAACATGGAGAATTCACATTCGGCCAGCTATGCGGCGGCAGGAGTAAATATCGAGGCCGGCTACGAGGGAGTCAGGCTCATGAAAAAACATGTTGAGCGAACCGTGATCCCCGGAGTGGTTTCGGGCATCGGCGGTTTCGGAGGCCTGTTCGCACCCGATATCACCGGCATGACCGAGCCCGTACTGGTTTCGGGAACGGACGGCGTAGGCACAAAGCAGAGGATCGCGCAGCTCGCGGGCATCCACAATACCGTGGGTATCGACTGTGTCGCGATGTGCGTGAACGACATCATCTGCTGCGGCGCAAAGCCCATATTCTTCCTTGACTATATCGCGATCGGCAAAAACGATCCGGTTAAGGTAGCTTCACTGGTCGAGGGTGTCGCGGAAGGCTGCGTTCAGGCAGGCTGCGCGCTGATCGGCGGCGAGACTGCGGAGCATCCCGGGACCATGCAGCCCGATGATTACGATCTGGCCGGTTTCTCGGTCGGTATCGTCGACAAAAAGGACATCATCGACAACAGGACCATGGCAAAGGGCGACGTTGTTGTTGCGCTGGCATCGAGCGGGTTCCATTCAAACGGTTATTCACTGGTAAGAAAAGTATTTGATATAGAAAATGAGGATCTTTCAGAGCATATCGACGTGCTCGGAAAGACTCTCGGCGAGGCGCTGCTCACGCCCACGAGGATATATGTAAAGCCCGTTCTTGAGCTCATGAAGAGCGTTAAGATCAAGGGCATCAGTCATATCACCGGCGGAGGCTTTTACGAGAACATCCCGAGGAGCATCCCCGACGGTCTTTGCGCAGTCATCGACAAGTCCGCGGTCAGGACGCCCGCGATATTCGATCTGCTCGCGAAAAAGGGCAATATCCCCGAGCGCGATATGTTCAATACCTTTAATATGGGCGTCGGCATGAGCATCGTAGTTCCGAAGGAGAGCGCTGACGAGGCGGTAAGGATACTTAACGCCTGCGGCGAGGACGCTTACGTAGTCGGACAGATCGCTGAGGGTGAAACAAAGATAGTTCTGGAGTGACGGGACGGCAGGCAGGAGAGCCCTCGGATAACCGCTATACGGCAGACCGGCCCAGATACCGGACAGATGCGGTATACAGTCCTGACGGAGAATACCGGACAGGTGCCGATATAGCCCTGACTGAAATATCGGGAGATTATGACAAACATGGCAGACAGATACGTTAAGATCGCAGTCCTCGTTTCGGGAGGAGGCACAAACCTGCAGGCTCTGATAGACGCGCAGGCGCTCGGTGAGCTGCACAGCGGCAGGATAGAGCTCGTTATCTCGAACAAAGAGGGAGCGTATGCGCTGGAACGTGCGAAAAAGGCGGGGATAGAGACCCTGACCATAGTTAAAAAGAAACCGCAGAGTACACCGGAGACCGCATCGGTGCCTGTCACCTGTCCGGTGACAGGCACCGACGGAAAAACTCCCCAGCAGGATTTCGAGGAGCGGCTGGTCGCGGCACTGGAAGCGCGCGGCATAGAGCTGATCATACTCGCGGGATTCATGAGCATTCTTTCGGCCGATTTCACGAAGAGATACCCGGAGCGCATCATAAACGTTCATCCTGCACTGATCCCGTCCTTCTGCGGCAAGGGCTTTTACGGACTGAAGGTCCATGAGGCCGCTCTGGAGTACGGAGTTAAGGTCACCGGAGCCACGGTGCATTTTGTGAACGAAGTGCCCGACGGGGGCAGGATAATCGCGCAGAAAGCCGTGGATATCCTGGACGGCGACACCCCCGAGATACTTCAGAAACGCGTCATGGAGCAGGCTGAATGGATACTGCTGCCGAAGGCTGCCGAGCAGGTGAGTGCGCAGCTGCTGGGGAAGTAAGGCTGCCGAGCAGGTGGTGCGCAGATGCCGGGGAAGTAAGGCGGTATGTACGAATATTTCGGCGATGGAATACTTTATGAGATAACTCATGAGTAAGGTAAGGCATGGGACCGGGCACATTCGGAGCGGATAATATGTGACGGACAGCAGACAGGGAGGCAACGATTTGAAGATCATGGTAGTCGGCGGCGGAGGCCGCGAACATGCGATAATCAAAAAGATCAGGGAGAACGGTAAGGTCGAAAAGATCTACGCCCTGCCGGGGAACGGCGGCATCGCGGCTGATGCCGAGTGTGTGGCGATCGGGGCGACCGAGCTTGACAAAATAGCGGATTTCGCTAAGACAAATGCGATAGATTACGCGATCGTCGCGCCCGACGATCCGCTGGTCGCAGGCTGTGTGGACAGGCTCGAGGCGATCGGCATACCCTGCTTCGGACCCCGCGCGAATGCGGCGATCATCGAGGGCAGTAAGGTATTTTCCAAGAACCTCATGAAGAAATACGGCATCCCGACCGCGAAATACGAAGTTTTTACGGATATGGACAGCGCCTTAAAGTATCTTGAGACCGCGCCGATCCCTACCGTTATCAAGGCTGACGGACTGGCACTGGGCAAGGGCGTTATAATCGCGCTCACACGCGAGGAAGCCAAGCTTGCGGTCATTTCGATGATGCGCGACAAGCAGTTCGGCGCGAGCGGCGATCAGATCGTCATCGAGGAGTTTCTCGAGGGCCCCGAGGTCAGCGTGCTCTCGTTTACCGACGGAAAGACCGTTGTGCCGATGGTCAGCTCGATGGACCACAAGCGCGCCGGAGACGGCGATACCGGCCTCAATACCGGAGGCATGGGAACCGTGGCTCCCAATCCCTACTATACCGACGCTGTCGCGAAGCGCTGCATGGAGGAGATATTCCTTCCTACGATGAACGCGATGAACAAAGAGGGCAGGACCTTCAAGGGGTGTCTGTACTTCGGACTCATGATAACAAAGGACGGTCCGAAGGTTATCGAATACAACTGCCGTTTCGGCGATCCGGAGACACAGGTTGTGCTGCCGCTGCTTGAGAGCGACCTGCTCGAAGTCATGATGGCGACGACCGAAGGCAGACTTGCCGAAACTGAGGTCAGCTTCTCGGACAAGCACGCGTGCTGCGTTATCATGGCGTCCGAGGGTTATCCCGTAAAATACGAAAAGGGTTACGAGATCGTGACCGATGAGGATACCTGGAAGCACATTTATGTGGCAGGCGCAAAGCGGGTTCCCGAAGCCGAGGCAAAGCAGGGGACGGACGGAGGCAGCGCATCGTTTAACGCAAAGCGCAAGCTGAACGCCGAAGACGTGCGCGTCTGGAAGGAGCACACCGTAGGCGAGGGCATGGCACTCGTTAATTCGGGCGGCCGAGTGCTCGGAGTCACCGCTGTTGCCGACAGTCTTAAGGACGCGGTCGATTCGGCTTACGCCCTTACGAAAAAGGTTTATTTCGCCAACGAATACTGCCGTTTCGATATCGGACAGAGAGCTCTGGCCGCATACGGAAGGAAATGAACTGAGGAAGGTACTGAAAATGGTTTACAGAATTTTTGTCGAGAAAAAAGAAGAACTGGCCAATGAGGCGCATGAGCTGCTCTCGGACGCGAGGACGCTGCTCGGGATCGCAAGTCTCGAAAAGGTAAGGCTCCTGAACCGTTATGATGCGGAGGGCATCGGCGAGACAGAGTTTAACTATGCGGTAAAGACCGTATTCTCCGAGCCTCAGACCGATATTGCCGCAGCAGAGCCCGACCTTTCGGGCGCGAAGGTTTTTGCGGTAGAATACCTGCCCGGTCAGTTTGACCAGCGCGCGGATTCGGCTGCGCAGTGCATACAGATCATTTACAAGGGAGAGAGACCTCTGGTACGTTCGGCAAAGGTCTATGCCCTGTACGGAGATATCAGCGACGCCCAGCTCGCCGCGATCAAGAAATATGTCATCAACCCCGTGGAGGCGCGCGAGGCTTCACTGGATAAGCCCGCGACTCTCGTGACCGAGTACGATAAGCCCACTACCGTAGCGACTCTGGACGGCTTTAACGAGAAGAGCAGGAGCGAGCTCGAGGAGATGATCGGCACGCTCGGGCTGGCGATGGACAGCGACGACATCGTATTCTGCAGGGAGTATTTCCTTTCGGAAAACCGCAATCCCACGATCACAGAGCTCAGGATGATCGATACCTACTGGTCGGATCACTGCCGTCATACGACATTTACGACCGCCATAGATAACGTGACCTTTGAGGATAAGCAGCTTGAGGACGCATATAACCACTATCTGTCGGTAAGAGAGGAGCTCGGCGTTAAGAAGCCCGTATGTCTTATGGACATCGCGACGGTTTCCGTAAAATACCTGAAAAAAGCGGGACTTCTCGACAAACTCGACGAATCTGAGGAGATCAATGCCTGCACCGTAAAGATCGACGTGGACGTTGACGGGGTTAAGGAGCCCTGGCTGCTGCTCTTTAAGAACGAGACACATAACCATCCTACGGAAATAGAGCCTTTCGGCGGCGCGGCGACATGTATCGGTGGCGCGATCAGAGACCCGCTCTCGGGACGTTCGTACGTTTACGGAGCCATGCGCGTAACAGGCGCGGCCGATCCCTTAAAGCCCATTTCCGAGACGATCCCCGGCAAGCTCTCGCAGCGCAAGCTCGTGACCGGAGCGGCTGCGGGTTATTCCTCATACGGCAATCAGATCGGTCTGGCGACCGGTATAGTGGATGAGCTCTATCATCCCGGATATGCGGCAAAGAGAATGGAGATCGGCGCCGTTATCGCGGCTGCGCCCGCAGAGAATGTCAGACGTGAGAGACCGGAGCCCGGTGACGTTGTGATACTGCTCGGCGGCAGCACAGGCAGAGACGGCATAGGCGGCGCGACAGGCTCGTCAAAGGCGCATAATACGGACTCGGTAAAGACCTGCGGAGCGGAGGTTCAGAAGGGAAATGCTCCCGAGGAGAGAAAGCTCCAGAGACTCTTCAGGAATCCCGCGGCATCAAAGCTCATCAAGCGCTGCAACGACTTCGGCGCGGGCGGTGTATCGGTTGCCATCGGTGAGCTCGCGGACGGACTCGAGATCAATCTCAACGCCGTACCGAAAAAGTACGAGGGTCTCGACGGCACCGAGCTTGCGATCAGCGAATCGCAGGAAAGAATGGCTGTTGTGGTGGAAGCAGCCGATGAAGCGAAGTTCCTGCAGCTCGCGGCCGAGGAGAACCTTCAGGCTGTAAGAGTGGCCGTAGTAAAAGAAGAGCCGCGTCTTACGATGAACTGGAACGGCAAAAAGATCGTGGACATCAGCAGGGAGTTCTTAAATTCCAACGGCGCCGCAAAGCATATTTCGATAGAGACCGCAAAGCCCGAAGCGGCGGACGATACCGTCAGCGCTCTGGCAGGTAAGACGGGCGGACTTTCGTTTGCGGATAAATACCTTACGCTGGTTTCGGACCTTAATTCATGCTCGATGAGAGGCCTGGCCGAGCGCTTCGACTCGACCATCGGCGCGGGAACTGTAGTCATGCCTTTCGGCGGAGAGCGTCAGCTTACTCCCTCGCAGACCATGGTACAGAAGATCCCCGTTGAGAAAAAGCATACGGACACCTGCTCCGTCATGAGCTGGGGCTACAATCCGTTCATCACCGAAAAGAACTGCTTCAGGGGCGCGTATCTGGCTGTTGTCGAGTCGGTGGCAAAACTGATCGCTTCGGGAGCGGAGTTTAAGGATGTATATCTGACCTTCCAGGAGTATTTCGCGAAGCCCGGACACGATCCCAGGCGCTGGGGTCAGCCTCTTTCGGCGCTGCTCGGCGCGTTTGAGGCGCAGCTCGCCCTTGGCATCGGCGCTATCGGCGGCAAGGACTCGATGAGCGGAACCTTTGAAAAGCTCGATGTTCCGCCGACTCTTGTATCGTTTGCGGTTACCTCGTCAAAGACCGGATACATCGTTACGGATGAGTTTAAAAAGGCAGGCCACGCTGTTGTAAGAATAGCGCCCGTATATACTGAGGCAGGACTGCCCGATACGGATTCGCTCAAGGCATGCTTTGCCCTGATCACAAAGCTTGCCCGCGCAGGTAAGCTCGAAGCCTGCTACACACCCGGCATCGGAGGTATCGCGGAAGCCGTGTTCAGGATGAGCATAGGAAACGGCATCGGCTTTGAATATGCCGGCGGCATTTCGCAGGATAAGCTCTTTAAATACGATTACGGCGCGTTTGTCGCAGAACTTTCGGACGGCATCACGCTCGAGGATGTTCAGGATTACGCGGCTGAGGGCAGCACGCTGACGGCGGAGCTGCTCGGCAATACAGTATCGCAGGAGAATATCGTATTTGCCGGTGAGAGCCTGAGCATCCGCGATCTCTTAAAGGCATACGAGGACAAGCTCGAGAGCGTATACAGCTGCAATATCCCCGTGAGGGAGCAGCCCATGAAGACGTTCACATATAAGCATGACGGCCCCGCACCCGCTGCGGCTCCCGCGTTCAAATGCGCGAGACCTAAGGTGCTCATTCCCGCATTCCCCGGGACAAACTGCGAGTTCGACAGCGCAAAGGCCGCCGCGGACGCAGGCTGCGATCCCGAGATCATTGTTATCAGGAACCTTACGGGCGACGCCATTTCGGGCAGCATAGACGAGTTTGCGAATAAGCTTAAGACCGCGCAGATGATATTCATTCCCGGAGGATTCTCGGGCGGAGACGAGCCCGACGGCAGCGGAAAGTTCATTACCGCGTTCTTCAGGAACGAGGCGATCAAAGAGGGCGTTACCGATCTGCTTGAGAGACGCGACGGACTTATGTGCGGTATCTGCAACGGCTTCCAGGCACTGATCAAGCTCGGACTCGTGCCTTACGGGAAGATCATCGATGTGGATGAGAACTGCCCGACACTGAGCTTCAATACGATCGCGCGCCATCAGTCGAGGATCGTCCGCACGAGGATCGCGTCGAACAAGTCACCCTGGCTCGCGCTCACACAGCCCGGACAGATCTATAATGTTCCGATCTCGCACGGAGAGGGCAGATTCCTCGCCGATGAGGCGCTGATCAAGCAGCTGGCCGATAACGGGCAGATCGCTACACAGTATGTCGATCTCGACGGTAAGGCTACCGCGGACGTTCATTTCAACCCGAACGACTCGATGTACGCGATCGAGGGCATCACATCTCCCGACGGAAGGGTATTCGGTAAGATGGGTCATTCCGAGCGTATCGGAAAGGGTCTCTACCGCAACGTTCCGGGCGATTATGACATCAGGATGTTTGAAGCCGCGGTAAAATACTACAGATAAAAGCGAAAAAAGGAAAGTAAAGCTATAAAAAAGCAACAAAATGAGTTTCTGCGGGAATTCTTTTGTTGCTTTTTGTTTGCCCTGTTAGTATAATGCTATTTGGTGAATTTTGGTTTACGCGGAATTCACGTATTTTTGCGTAAACAAATATATAAAACGGAGGTAGACAATGAGTAATTCCAGCAAACTGTCAGCGAGAGACAGATTATGTACTCTGCTCGACGACAACAGTTTTGTAGAGATCGGCAAGCTCGTTACAAAGAGAAACACCGATTTTAATCTACAGACAAAGGAAGCTCCCTCAGACGGCGTTATAACAGGCTACGGCACGATCAATGACTGCCCTGTATACGTTTTTGCCCAGGACGCTTCGGTAATGAACGGCACGATCGGTGAGATGCATGCAAAGAAGATCGTAAATATCTATGACCTTGCGCTTAAGGTAGGTGCTCCCGTCATCGGACTTTATGACTGCGCAGGCTTAAGACTTGAGGAGGCAACAGACGCCCTCGAGGGTCTCGGCGCGATCATGGCTAAGCAGGCTGAGGCAGCAGGCATCATCCCTCAGATCGCGGTTGTACTCGGAACCTGCGGCGGCGGGCTTTCCGTTTCTGCCTCCATGTGCGATTTCGTATTCGCTTCCGAGGAAGGCAAGCTCTTCATCAACACACCCAACGCCGTTAAGAACAACAACGTTGACAAGTGTGACACCGCTTCGGCAGAGTTCAAGGCGCAGAACGGCGCTGTAGACGTTACCTGCAAGACCGAGGAAGAGGTTCTCAATTCCGTACGTCAGCTCGTTTCCCTGATCCCCGGCAACCTTGACGAGGCTGCTCCCGAGGCAGACACGACAGACGATCTTAACCGTGAGACTCCCGAGCTCGCCGCTGTTATCGACGACGGCGCAAAGGCTCTTTCGGTTATTTCCGACGACAATTTCTTCTTTGAGATCAAGCAGGGCTTCGCAAAAGAGATGGTCATCGGTTTCATCAAGCTTGACGGCGTAACCGTAGGCGCGATCGCGAACCGCGCGGCTGTTCTCGATGACAACGGCAAGGCTGTTGAGACTTTCGGAAACGCGCTTACCGTTGAGGGTGTGAGAAAGGCACTGAATTTTGTTTACTTCTGTGATTCCTTCGATATCCCCGTACTTACCCTTACCAATGTATCCGGCTTCGGTTCATGTATCTGCCAGGAGAGAAGACTTGCGCTTCCTCTCGCAAAGCTTGCAGCGGCATTTGCCAACGCCGATATCGCAAAGGTTAACCTTATCACGGGCAAGGCTATCGGTTCGGCATACACGATCATGAACTCAAAGGCACTCGGCGCTGACATGGTATTTGCTCTCGATACCGCCAAGATCGGTCCCATGGAGGCTGAGCTTGAGGCACAGATCACAGGTACCGACGCAAAGGCCGTTGCCGATGCACAGGGCGCAGAGATGGCTGCCAAGCGCGGCTATGTCGATTCCATCATCGACGCCGCTTCGGCACGCAAGAACCTTGTTTATGCATTCGAGATGCTCTATTGATGAGAGGACGGAAATATTATGATATTGACTAATTTGGCATATCTTACCGCTGGCGAAAGCCTCGGTGAAACAATGGCCAGAGCCGGACTTAATACCGTAATGGGAATCGGCATAGTTTTCATAGCCTTAGCCTTTATTTCCATCGTGATCGCCATTCAGGGAAAGATCTTCCAGGCGATCGCCAACAAGAAATCGGCGCCCAAGACGGTCGAGGCACCCAAGCCCGCAGTTGTCGAAGAACCGGTCGAGGATCTTTCGGACGACGAGGAGCTTGTTGCTGTGATCACGGCAGCCATTTACGCATTTGAAGCAGAAGCAGGAGACGGATATGTGCCTGCTGACGGTCTGGTGGTACGAAGCATCAGACGCAGAAGATAAATTATCGGAGGAAATCAAAATGAAAAATTATACGATCACTGTTAACGGCAATGTTTATGAAGTATCTGTAGAAGAGAGCGGCGCAGCATCCGCACCCGTTGCGGCAGCAGCTCCCAAGGCAGCTCCCGCACCCAAGGCAGCACCCGCTCCCAAGGCAGCTGCAGGCAGAAAGGGCGCCATCAAGGTTGCGGCTCCCATGCCCGGCAAGATCCTCGGCATCAAGGCTAAGGTCGGCGACGCCGTTAAGAAGGGACAGGCTATCATCATTCTCGAGGCCATGAAGATGGAGAACGAGATCGTTGCAACTGAGGACGGAACCATCGCGAGCATCGACACATCCGTTGGTGCTGCGGTAGAAGCCGGCGATATCCTTGCAACCCTTAACTGATAAGACCTTACCTTTCTTCATGAGCCTACTACGCTAGCGGCGTGTATGGCGAGGAATCAGATGCGGTAAAACCGCATCTAAATAGGAGGAATAATATTCTATGGATTATGTATTGACAACGCTCAGCAATCTGGCCAAACAGACTGCGTTCGCCACATTGTCATGGGGAAATGTCCTTATGATCCTTGTAGCGTTCGTGTTCCTGTATCTGGCGATTGCAAAGGGCTTTGAACCCCTCCTGCTCGTTCCTATCTCCTTCGGTATGCTTCTGGTTAACATGTATCCGGATATCATGCACGAACTCGGAGAAGGCGGAAACGGCGGCGGACTTTTAAGATATTTCTTTACACTCGATGAGTGGGGCATCATGCCTTCACTTATTTTCCTGGGAGTAGGCGCGTCGACGGACTTCGGTCCCCTGATCGCCAACCCTATCAGCTTCCTGATGGGCGCTGCGGCACAGCTCGGTATCTTCCTTGCATACCTCGGAGCTATCCTTCTCGGCTTCAACGATAAGGCAGCTGCGGCCATCTCCATCATCGGCGGCGCTGACGGCCCCACATCCATCTTCCTTGCGGGTAAGCTCGGACAGACGGAACTCATGGGACCCATCGCGGTTGCGGCATATTCTTATATGTCACTCGTCCCGATCATCCAGCCTCCGATCATGAAGCTCTTCACGACAGACAAAGAGCGCAAGATCAAGATGCAGCAGCTTCGTCCCGTAACCAAGCTCGAGAAGATCCTCTTCCCGATCATCATCACGGTAGTTGTTGTACTGATCCTTCCTTCGACAGCTCCCCTTGTAGGTATGCTGATGCTCGGTAACCTTTTCCGTGAGTGCGGCGTTACACGTCAGCTCGCTGAGACCGCTACCAATGCTCTTATGTACATCGTAGTTATCCTGCTCGGTACTTCCGTAGGCGCTTCCACATCCGCAGAGGCATTCCTTAACTGGACCACCATCAAGATCGTTGCGCTCGGACTTGTAGCATTCGCATTCGGTACCTTCGGCGGCGTTATGCTCGGTAAGCTCCTTTCAAAGATCACGGGCGGCAAGATCAACCCTCTGATCGGTTCCGCGGGCGTTTCCGCCGTACCTATGGCGGCGCGTGTTTCACAGAAGGTCGGTGCTGAGTACGATCCCACGAACTTCCTGCTCATGCATGCTATGGGACCCAACGTAGCCGGTGTTATCGGTACCGCTGTCGCGGCCGGTGTATTCATGGCGATATTTGGAGTATAAACAGTCGCAGCTCGTGTCGGATGCATTGCATGCATCGCGCAAGCTTGCTTGCAGCGATGTAGGCAGGCAGACGGACACGAAGTGATGACAACCGGAGCGAATGAAGCAGACAGGAGCGCCTCTAGGCGCGACGGACGTGCGAAGCACGGACGGTCTGCGAATTCGGGACGGGTGTCAGAGCTGCGACATATAACAATAGATTAATTATTTGGAGGATATAATAATGGCTGAGATCACTAAAAAGCCCGTTGGCATTACAGAGACCATCCTTCGTGATGCGCATCAGTCTCTGATCGCTACGAGAATGCCTACCGAGCTTATGCTTCCCATCATCGATAAGATGGATAAGGTCGGATATCACTCGGTAGAGTGCTGGGGCGGCGCTACATTCGATGCCTGCCTTCGTTTCCTTAAAGAGGATCCCTGGGACCGTTTAAGAAAGCTTAAGGCCGGTTTCAAGAACACAAAGCTTCAGATGCTCTTCCGCGGACAGAACATCTTAGGATACAATCACTACGCTGACGATGTTGTTGAGTATTTCGCTCAGAAGTCGGTTGCAAACGGTATCGATATCGTTCGTATCTTCGACTGCCTGAACGACCTGCGCAACCTCGAGACAGCCGTTAAGGCTACCAAGAAGGAAGGCGGACACGCTCAGATCGCTCTTTCCTACACACTCGGCGATGCTTACACACTTGAGTACTGGGAGAAGACCGCGCGTCAGATCGAAGAGCTCGGCGCAGATTCCATCTGTATCAAGGATATGGCAGGTCTGCTCGTTCCCTACGAGGCTACCAAGCTCGTTACCGCCCTTAAGGCAGGTTCAAAGCTTCCTATCCAGCTTCATACACATTACACCTCGGGTGTTGCTTCGATGACCTATCTGAAGGCCGTAGAGGCAGGCTGCGATGTTATCGATACCGCTATGTCGCCTCTGGCTATGGGTACTTCACAGCCCGCTACAGAGGTTATGGTAGAGACCTTCAAGGGTACTCCTTATGATACCGGCCTCGATCAGGGCATCCTTTCCGAGATCGCCGAGTACTTCGCTCCCTACCGCGAGGAGTGCTTAAAGAGCGGACTTCTTAATCCCAAGGTTATGGGCGTTAACATCAAGACCCTTATGTACCAGGTTCCCGGCGGTATGCTCTCGAACCTCGTATCACAGCTTAAAGAAGCTCATGCCGAGGATAAGTTCCAGGCAGTGCTCGAGGAGATCCCGAGAGTTCGTAAGGACTTCGGTGAGCCCCCGCTGGTTACCCCTTCGTCGCAGATCGTTGGTACCCAGGCCGTACTTAACGTGCTCCAGGGCGAGAGATACAAGATGGTTACCAAGGAGTCCAAGAAGATCCTTTCCGGTGAGTTCGGACAGACCATCAAGCCTTTCAATCCCGAAGTACAGAAGAAGTGCATCGGCGATACAAAGCCCATCACCTGCCGTCCCGCAGACCTTATCCCGCCTCAGCTCGATAAGTTCCGTGAGGAGTGCAAGGAATGGATCCAGCAGGACGAGGATGTTCTTTCCTACGCTCTGTTCCCTCAGGTAGCTACCGATTTCTTCAAGTATCGTCAGGCTCAGCAGAAGGGCGTTGACGTAAACGCTGCCGACAAAGAGAATAAGGCTTATCCCGTTTAATTGACGGCCGAATGGTTATGATAGGTGCCTGTCACCATTAATGGTGACAGGCACCTTTTGTCTTTTTCTCTTTTCGATAATCCCTTGACGGAAACCTCCGATAAAGGTACGATTATCTGTAGAGAAGGTGTAATATGCCTGCAAAAAAATTGGAGGATCACAGGGTATGCGAAAAGAACTGGAACCTTTGATGACGCCGTGGAAGATCGGCAATTGTGAGATCAAAAACCGTTTTGTCCTGACCTCGATGGGCGGGACCGATCTGTTCGGATGGATGGAGAAGAATCATTTCGACAAGGTCGGCGCGAAGTTTATCATGGAGGTCGCAAAGAATAACTGCGGACTGGTGCTGCCCGGCTGTCAGCCCGTGTACAATCCCATGTTCGGGCAGTGGCTCTATAAGAATAAAAAGATGTATCGTGATCTGGCAAAGTGGATGCCCGAGTTTCATAAGACCGGCGCGAAACTGTTCATTCAGCTGACTGCGGGCTTCGGTCGTTCATTTACGATCTCATCGATGATGGAGACCCTGTACACCAATCCGGTGCTGCGCGCGGTTTCAAAGCCTTTTATGAATCTGGACAAGATCACTGCTTCGGCGAGCGCTTCGCCGAACCGCTGGTCGGACAAGGTTCCTTCGAGGGAGATGACAAAGGAGGAGATACAGGAGTTTGTCGACGCATTTGCTAAGTCGGCGAAGCTCTGCAAGGACGCGGGCGTAGACGGAGTGGAGGTCCATGCGGTGCATGAGGGATATCTGCTCGACCAGTTCACGCTCCCCTATGTGAATAAGAGAACCGACGAATACGGCGGATCGCTCGAGAACCGTTACCGTTTCGCTGCGGATATAGTAAAAGCCATTAAAAAGGAATGCGGAAAGGATTTCCCCGTATCCTTACGATACAGTGTTGTTTCAAAAACAAAGGGCTTCAGGGAAGGCGCGCTGCCCGGTGAGGAATACACCGAAGTAGGCCGTGACATGGCAGAGTCCGAGAAGGCCGCGAGATTCCTGCAGGATGCCGGCTACGACATGCTAAACTGCGACAACGGTACCTACGACGCATGGTACTGGGCGCATCCTCCGATCTACATGCCCGAGAACTGCAACCTGGCCGATGTGGAGCATATCAGGCAGTTCGTCGATATCCCCGTGGTATGCGCCGGACGACTCGATCCCGCGGCGGCGGCCGAATCGATCAAAGCCGGACGCCTCGACGGTGCCGGATTCGCGCGCAATTTCCTCGCGGATCAGGAGTGGATCACCAAGCTCATCAACGACAGGGAAGAGGATATCAGGCCCTGCATACTTTGTCATAACGGATGCTTCAATATGTGCCATTACAAGGGAGTTCCCAACGATCAGGCACTCTCCGACAGCCTCGCGCTCGCCAGATGCGCGGTCAATGCGGAGACGATGCAGTGGAACAAGCATTACATCAAAAAGACCGCGGCGCCCAAAACGGTTGCGATCATCGGCGGCGGCATAGGCGGCATGGAGGCGGCCAGAGTGTTGAAGCTGCGCGGCCATAACCCCGTAATCTATGAGAAGTCGGATAAGCTCGGCGGTACATTCATCGCTGCCAGCGCCGAGAGCTATAAGGGGAAGTTAAGAGATCTGCTCGACTGGTACCGCAGGGAGATGAACAAGCTTGGCATTGAGATCAGATACAATACCGAGATCACCTCCGTCGAAGAGACCGGCGCGGATGAGGTTATCGTGGCTACAGGCTCAAAGCCCAGATTCTTCCGCAATGTGCCCGGCTTCGACAAGACGGTCGAAGCCTGCGAGTTCTTAAACGGCAAGCCCGTCGGAGACAGGGTAGCTGTGATCGGCGGAGGCCTTACGGGCTGTGAGATCGCGTACGAGCTGGCTCTTCAGGGCAAGCATCCGGTCATCATCGAGATGAAGGACGATCTGGTATCGCAGACAGGCGTCTGTCTGGCCAACAGTTCTTATCTGCGCGAGTGGTTCGCGCTGCATAAGACGCCGGTCTACCTCGAGACCGCGGTCAAGGAAGTCCGCGACGGCTCTGTGGTATGCAAGACAAAGAACGGTGACATTACGATCGAATGCGATTCGGTCATCAGCTCGGTAGGCTATATCCCCAATCCCATTGCGCCCGAAAAGGGAGGCGTACATCTCGTCGGCGACTGCAGACAGATAGGCAATCTGCGCAGTGTTATCTGGAATGCCTATGAAACGGCGATGAAGATCTGACGGAGGGCATAAAATGAGACTGACACAGGAACAGCAGGATATATATGACGGCAAGCAGGGTGAGACCTATGCCAAGGTTATGCAGACGCTCGTTCGTTACGGCGAGCTGTTCGGAGCGGAAGAGATGACGCCCGTTACCGGAGAGTACGGACATCTCGTGACCAGCTTCGGACTCAAGGTCATCCATCCCGTATATAAGCTGATGGATCAGCTTATCGAGGCAGGCGTTGCTTCAAAACAGAAATTTACGATGGACCCGAGACCCCTCGATAAGAATGTGCCTTCGGGACCGATAAGGGACCTGGTATTCAAGCAGTTCATGTATTCGATGCAGGACAGATACGAGGAACAGCTCGAGAAGCTTGGATTGCTCAGCACCGACGGTTTTTCATGCGCGTGCTATTTCGACGAGCAGGGAAATAAGCCGAAAAAGGGCGATGTTTTGAGCTGGGCGGAGTCATCCGCGGTAGTTTACGCAAACTCCGTATTGGGCGCGAGATGCAACCGCAATTCCGGCATCATCGAACTGTTCGGCTCGATACTCGGATGCGTTCCGAAATTCGGACTGCTCACCGACGAGGGCAGGCGCGCAAAATGGAAGATCATGCTCAAGACCTCGACGCTGCCTTCCGCGCAGCTGCTCGGCTCGGCCATCGGAATGAAGGTCATGGAGGATGTTCCGTACGTTTACGGACTTTCGGAATATCTCGGACATGAGCTCACTCCGAAAGTATGCGCGTATCTTAAGAATTTCGGCGCGGCCACCGCATCGAACGGCGCCGTCGGATTATACCATATCGACGGATTGACTCCCGAGGCCGTTGAGCTCGGCGAGAGCATCATCGAGCCCGACGCGAAAACCTATGTTATCGATGACGCGGAGCTGGCAAGAGTCAGGAACAACTATCCGGTCATCTGGAAGAATCCCGACGCAAAGCCGAAGATGTGCTTTATCGGATGTCCTCATCTGTCGAAGGATGAGCTGCTCGACTGGATCAATAAGATCTGTGCGGCACTTAAGAAAAACGGCAGGAAAAAGCCCGTCATCCCGACGGTGCTCACCTCCGCGCCCGGCGTTATCAAAGCGATACGCGGGACCGAAGAGGAGAGGATGGCAGCCGGGGCAGGCCTTACTATCAGCTATATCTGCCCGCTGATGTACTGCGACAACCCGCTCGTGCACAGCGTGCCGATCATCACCAATTCCAATAAGCTCAGAACCTACACTTCGTGCCGTTTCTATGAGGACGACAGGATATTATCGATGATCACGGGAGGGAAGGTATAATGAAAGAGTTCCAAGGCAGAATAGTGGTGCCGGGAACCTGCACCGCGACCGCGCTCGTTTCACACGAGGGCTTTAATACACTGGCCAGCTATCAGACGAGTTTCCTGACCGGAGACAAGAAGGCCACCTGTTCCGACCAGAACAATCCCGACCTTTACAAAAAGCCGATGGCAGGCGTTGCGCTCTGTCTGCCCCAGACCATCGGTTCAACGACAGGCGGCATGATCCTCTATACGGCATCCGATTACGGCCGTCAGCCGGCCTGCATGCTCTTTTCAAAGCCGATAGACTCGATCGGCGCAGCGGGAGTGCTGCTCTCGGACATCTGGACCGACGCGAAGATGCCTACTATCGACAGTCTGGGCGACGAATTTCTTAACTACGTAAAAACGGGCATGACGATCACGGTCAAGTCCGACGGTGTGGTACAGGTCGGGTAAAGAAAAGAGATAACTATGAAAAAGAGACTCAGGATCACATTTAACGCGCCGTTTGTGCTGGCATTCGTAGGGTTATGCTTTGCGGTGACCGTGCTGGGCACGCTTACGAACGGAAAGTCCACGGCACTGCTGTTCATGACTTATCATTCGTCGCTGCTTTCGCCGCTTACGTGGCTGAGGGCATTCACGCATGTTCTCGGGCATTCCGGTTGGGCGCATCTGATCGGAAATATGAGTTATATCCTGCTGCTCGGGCCGATGCTCGAGGAGAAATACGGTTCCAGAACGCTGATAACCGTCGCGGCCGTTACCGCGTTAGCTACCAGCATCTTCAACTATATCGTGTTTCCCAATATAGCGCTCTGCGGGGCGAGCGGCGTGGTGTTTGCGTTTATACTGCTGTCATCGTTCACAGGCTTTAAGGAAGGCGAGATCCCGCTGACCTTTATACTGGTGGCGGCATTCTATATCGGACAGCAGATCTTTGAGGGTCTGACGGTCAGCGACAATATCTCGAACACTTCTCATATCATCGGGGGTGTGATAGGCGGTTTCTTCGGGTATATCCTGAATGTCAGATCGGCGGGACGCAGGATAAGGTAACGGAATGCGGACCGGATAACGAGTTTTAGGGCAGGGAGAATAAATGGACAGAAAGAAAATGGTTGTTCTGATCAATGAGGCGGCCGGCAAGAAAAAAGGCCCCCAGAGCATCATGAACATTGTGAGAAGGGCGGCAAAGGAAGGCTACGAACCGACCGTCTTTCCGATAATCCCGGGAGAGATCAATTCGGAGGATATCTTAAAGAGCTTTGACGGCAGGGCGGACATGGTGCTCTGCGTGGGCGGGGACGGTACCCTCAATCATGTGATCTCGGGAACGATGGCTATGAAGGATAAGCCCCGCATCGGGTATATCCCGGCGGGCAGCACCAATGATTTTTCAAAGAGCCTCGGGATCCCCGCAGGCTTTGGCAAGGCGCTCGAGACCGTTTTTACGGGCCGGCCTTTTTCGTACGATGTCGGGAAAATGGGCAGCGGGAGTTTCTTTAACTATACCGCGGCGTTCGGGGCTTTTTCGGAGATAAGCTACGGCACCGACCAGAAGCTCAAGAACGTGCTCGGATATGCGGCGTATATCCTGACCGCGGCATCGGCACTGCCTGAAAACCTCGGATTCAAGAGACATATAAAGATCGAGGCGGACGGCTTTACGGAAGAGGGCGATTATCTGTTCGGAACGGTCAGCAATTCGGTTTCGATCGGCGGACTCGATTTCTTAAAGAGCTTTGACGTTAAGCTCGATGACGGCAAAATGGAGCTGCTGCTCATCCGTTCTCCGGAAAAAGCGGTGGAGATAGGGAATATCATTTCAGCGCTGATGCGCGGTGACGTAAACGATCCGCATATCTCATTCCATCAGGTGACAAAGGTCAGCCTGACCGCGGATGAGGAGCTGGCATGGAGCATTGACGGCGAGTACGGCGGCAGCTTTTTAAAGAGCGAGATAGAGGTCATGCCGGGCGCGGTCACCGTTATGTGCGGAAAGTAATGACGGGGCGCGGCGGCTGCGGCCGATACGCGCGGGAGACACAGACATGGATATCAAAACATACAAAAAAGAGGCGGACTATTCGTACACGCTCGGCGCGTTCCCGACATTCGAACTGATCGACGCGATGCCAGGGTGCGTGGAGGAGATCATAGTCCACAGCTCGTTTACCGACAGGGACCGGCTTGAGGAGAAGGCCGGCCGGATACCTGTAACCGAGAACAACAAGCTCATTTCTAAGCTTTCCGACAAGGAAAACGTCTATGTGATCGGCGTGTTTAAGAAGTTTTCGTGTGCGCTCGATCCCGACAGGCGCCATATAGTGCTCGTCAATCCCGGGAACATGGGCAATCTCGGTACGATAATCAGGACCGCGTGCGGCTTCGGCTATTACGATCTGGCGGTGATCGAGCCCGCGGCGGACGTATTTAACCCGAAGACCGTCAGGGCCAGCATGGGCTCGCTGTTCAGGATCAGGCATGAGAAATTTGCCGGTTTTAATGAGTATGCCGCGCGTTACTGCGGTTTTTCCGCCGATACGGTCAAGGCGGGGAACGATGAGCTGAAAAGGCGTCTCTATCCGTTCATGCTCGACGGCAGCTGCTCCCTTCGTGATGCCGATATGCCGGGAAACGACCGGTTCAGCCTGATATTCGGCAACGAGGCCACGGGACTGCCTTCGGAGTTTTCCGGATACGGTCAGCCGGTACGTATCGAGCAGACAGAATTCGTCGACTCACTCAACCTGACGATCGCAGCCGGGATAGGAATGTATGTGTTTGCCCGCGAAAAGTGATTTTTCCTTGACAAAGCATTTCTTTTACTTAAACTTATATATAGGGGCTGAGGTATAGCTCAAATAACTATATATAGGGGTTTTCTTAAGATGAAGTGTCCTTACTGCGGAGATGAAAATACCAGAGTTATCGATTCGAGACCTGCGGAAGACGGCGATTCCATCAGACGCCGCCGCCAGTGCGATGCCTGCAACAAGCGTTTCACCACCTATGAAAAGGTTGAGACTA
The DNA here is from genome assembly GCA_016288005.1 of Lachnospiraceae bacterium. Lineage (GTDB taxonomy): Bacteria > Bacillota > Clostridia > Lachnospirales > Lachnospiraceae > RUG11977. The sequence continues at coordinate 31,260 of JAEEXY010000008.1, read as the reverse complement.
TCCCTGTATTCGTTATCAAAAAGGACAATACGCGTGAGGCCTACGACAGGGCCAAGATCGAAAAGGGCATCATGCTCTCGGTCAGAAAGCGCAGCGTGCCGCTCGATAAGATCACCGATATGATCGACGATATCGAGAACACGATATTCAACATGGACACAAAGGAGATCCCTTCGTCCGTGATCGGAGAGTTGATCATGGACAGACTCCAGAAGCTCGATCAGGTAGCTTACGTAAGATTCGCGTCGGTTTACCGTGAGTTCCAGGATGTGGATACGTTCATGGCCGAGCTCCAGAAGATCCTCACCAGGAATGAGAAGTAATTATCTGAAAATTCAAAATAATCATTGACTTAATTAGACTTTTGTGCTAATCTGTTCGCATACAGATAAAACAGAAGTCTATTTTTCTTAAATTCTGAAAACATCTTATTTTTCTGTTCGATACTTTCCACATTTGTTTTAAACGGAGGCAAAATGTACAGCAGTGTAATGAGCGCGGCGGTGTACGGCATCGAGGCGCAGATCATTAATTGTGAGGCGGATGTGAGTGACGGTCTGCCTCTGTTCAACATGGTCGGATTTCTCGCGAGCGAAGTAAAGGAGGCGCGCGACAGAGTCCGCACGGCCCTTAAGAATTCGGGCTTCGGGATGAGACCGAAACACATCACGATAAACCTGTCGCCGGCCGATATGCGAAAGAGCGGAACGGGCTTTGACCTGCCGATAACCCTCGCGGTCATGGCTGCATCCGGGATGATACCCGCAGAACAGCTCGAAGACGCGCTGGTGGTGGGCGAACTGGGTCTCGACGGTGAGATAAAGGGTATCCCGGGCATACTTCCGATAGTGCTCGCCGCTCGCGAAAACGGGATCAAAAAGGTGATAGTCCCCAAAGAAAACGTGCTCGAAGCCGGCGTGGTACAGGGTGTTGACTGCTACGGCAGCGAAAGCCTCGCGCAGCTGGTTGAGTTCCTGTACGGTGCCGAAGACGGTCTGGGACCGGTGCATGTGGATACGGACAGGATATTCGCGCAGCAGGAGAGTGAGGCGATTCCTGATTTTTCCGAGGTAGCTGGGCAGGCGGCCGCGAGGCGCGCCGCGGAGATAGCGGCAGCCGGGCAGCATAATCTTCTGATGTCCGGTCCGCCGGGCGCCGGAAAAACGATGATCGCGAGACGCATGCCGGGCATCATGCCGAAGCTGAACTTCGACGAGAGCATGGAGCTGACCAGGATATACAGCGTAGCGGGGAAGCTCGGCAGCGGCATGAGCATGGTCACCCACAGGCCGTTTCGCAGCCCGCACCATACAGCCACGGTCAATTCGGTGATCGGCGGGGGACAGTATCCGCGCCCGGGAGAGGTAAGCCTCGCGGTCAATGGGATACTGTACCTTGATGAGCTGCCGGAATTCTCGCGCGAAGTGATCGAAGCGCTCAGACAGCCGCTCGAGGACAAAGAGGTGCATATTTCGAGGCTTTCGGCGTCGTATACATATCCGGCGGGGTTCATGCTGGTAGCGTCGATGAATCCCTGTCCCTGCGGCTACTACCCCGACCGCAACCGCTGTACCTGCTCGCCCAGCATGATAAACCGCTACAGGAGAAAGATCAGCAGGCCGATACTCGACAGGATCGATCTGTGCGTCAACGTCGAGGAGATCGAGTACAAGGCACTCAGCTCGATCGGCAGGAACGAATCGAGCGAAGTGATAAGACAGCGCGTGGAGAGCGCGCGCAGCGTGCAGGAGGAGCGTTACCGCGGGCTCGATATCAATTTCAACTCCCAGCTGACGGGATCGGAGATCATGCGCTTCTGCGAGCTCGGCAAAGAAGAGCGGAAAATGATGGAGAACGCGTTCGAGGCGATGAACCTGAGCGCGCGCGGGTATCACAGGATCCTGAGGGTGGCGAGGACGATCGCGGACATGGACGGGGCGGAGCGGATAAGGAGCGTGCATCTGGCGGAGGCACTCGGCTACAGGATGGGCATCGCGGGGATGGACGAGATATTGAAATAAAAAGCAGGCAGAACTGCGAAAGGAGCATAAGAGCCGTGGATGAAAGACCGGACGGAGTAGATACCGAAAACGAAGAATACATGTTGTTTCTCGCGGGAGTGGATTACCTGACCGCTTTTGAGACCGACCGACTGATCGAATGCTTCGGAGGGGCGAAAGAGGTGTTCGGAGCAGGTGAAGGCGAACTGTTTTCATCGGGGATACTGAGTCCGCATTCCTTTGAGAAAATGATCGAACGCAGGAGAGGGTATGACCCGCATGAGGAGTATGAGAAACTCAGGGCGTGCGGGATCGGCTTTGTGAGCCGTGAGCATCCGCAGTACCCGGAACGGCTGAGACAGATCGCCGATCCGCCGCCGGGTCTGTTTTATAAAGGAAGACTTCCCGAAAACGGCAGGCCGGCGATAGCGGTCATTGGCAGCAGAGGCTGCACTCCGTACGGGCGCGAGCTCGGAGTGAGTTTTTCCGAAGAACTGGCGAGGCTTGGGATAGATATAATCAGCGGCATGGCGGCGGGGATAGACGGCTACGCGCACAGAGGAGCGCTGCAGGGCGGCGGGAGGACATACGGGATACTCGGCTGCGGAGTGGATATCTGCTATCCTCCGGCAAATAAGGATATTTACGAAAGGATCCCTTTAAACGGCGGGCTGATATCGGAGTTCGCGCCCGGAAGAGACCCGCTCCCCGCAAATTTTCCGATGCGCAACAGGATCATATCGGGTCTGTCCGACGGCATTCTGGTGGTGGAAGCCAGGCAGCGCAGCGGGACCGGGATCACGGTGGAGCTGGGGCTAGAACAGGGGAAGGATATATATGCGATCCCGGGGCGCATCGGTGACAAACTCAGCGACGGCTGCAACAAGCTTATACGTCAGGGAGCGCGGCTGGTGACTTCACCCGAAGACATAGTGGCCGAGATGGCGCATTCATACGGTTATCTGGTTGATCGGGAGGGCGCGCGGACACGGGCTAACCGCAGATTAAAGGTAAAGGGCCTCACTTCGGATCAGACTGCGGTGCTGAAATTACTTGACCTGAGACCAAAGAGCACCACCGAGCTATCGTTCCGCACGGGGCTTGATTTTTCTCAGCTGATGGCGACTCTGACGTTCCTCGAACTGCGCGGTCTGGCAAGAAGTACGGGGGACGGAAGTTTTGTCGCTGTGAGGCAATTATAATTTTTTCCTTGCATCCCTAAAGAAAAAAGTGTATGCTAATGAACGCTTAAGTTAAGTGGAGGCAGGCAGATCTGCGCGAAGCACAGACTGCGAATGACCGAAACGCAGTGGAGGTATATAGGGATGGCAAAGAATCTGGTAATCGTGGAGTCGCCGGCAAAGGCCAAGACTATCAAGAAGTTCCTTGGCGCCGGTTATGAGGTTATCGCATCGAACGGACATGTGAGAGATCTGCCCAAGAGCAGTATGGGCATCGATGTGGAACACGATTTTGAACCTAAATATATAACTATACGCGGAAAGGGCACACTGCTCGCCGATATCCGCAAAGAGGTCAAAAAGGCCGATAAGATATATCTCGCAACGGACCCTGACCGTGAGGGAGAGGCGATCTCCTGGCATCTGTATGAGTTTTTCAAGCTTAACGAGAAAAACTGCAGCAGGATCACCTTCAACGAGATCACCAAAAACGCGATAAAGAATTCGATCAAGCAGGCCAGGGACATCGATATGGATCTGGTCGACGCGCAGCAGGCCAGACGTGTGCTGGACAGACTCGTGGGCTACAAGATCAGCCCGCTGCTCTGGGCGAAGGTTAAGTCCGGTCTTTCGGCGGGACGCGTGCAGTCCGTGGCGCTCCGCATCATTGCGGACAGAGAGGCGGAGATCGCGGCTTTTGTACCCGAGGAGTACTGGTACATCGACGCTATGTTGGACGGACCTTCGGGCAAGCATTTCAAGGCGCATCTGACCGGCAAAGACGGCAAGAAGATAGACATCACATCCGAAAAGCAGGCGAACGCTGTCCGGAAAGCGCTCGAGGGAGCAGCGTTTACCATAACCGATATCAAGCACGGTGAGCGCAGACGCAAGGCACCCCTGCCGTTTACCACGAGTACGCTGCAGCAGGAGGCGTCAAAGCTCTTAAACTTCTCCACGCAGAAGACCATGCAGCTCGCGCAGCAGCTCTATGAAGGCGTGGATGTAAAGGGACACGGCACGATCGGACTTATCACATACCTGCGTACCGATTCGACCCGTATCTCGGAAGAGGCGGACAAGGCGGCCAGAGAGTATATCGAAGGCGCCTTCGGAAAGAAATATCTCTCGGAAAAGCCTGCGGAGGCAAAATCAGAGAAGAAGATACAGGACGCTCACGAAGCGATCAGACCCTCGTATATCGATCTTACTCCCGATGAAGTCAAGGATTCGCTGCAGCGCGATCAGTTAAGGCTCTATAAGCTGATATGGAAGCGCTTTGTCGCGAGCCGCATGGAGCAGGCGGTTTACGATACGATCAATATCAAGCTTGACGCGGCCGGATATACATTTACGGCAGGAGCGGCAACGCTTTCCTTTGACGGTTTCATGTCGGTATACAAGCTTGATGATGAGCAGAACAGGGATGAGGACAATAAGGACCTTTCCTGGATCACAAAGGATACCAGACCCGTATGCGCAGGCATCGAAGCAGAGCAGCATTTTACGCAGCCGCCCGCTCATTTCAACGAGGGCTCTCTGGTAAAGACACTCGAGGAGCTCGGCATCGGACGCCCGAGTACCTATGCTCCCACCATAACTACGATAATCGCGCGCCATTATGTCGCGAAGGAAAATAAGAATCTGTACATAACCGAGCTCGGTGAGGCGGTCAACAACATCATGACCAAATCCTTCCCGGGTATAGTGGACGTTAACTTCACGGCCACGATGGAAGGCCTGCTCGACGCGGTCGGAAACGGCGAGGTAAAGTGGAAGACGGTCATCGAGAATTTCTTCCCCGATCTCGAGACGGCGGTCGAGGCAGCGAACAAAGAACTCGAAAAGGTTAACATTAAGTACGAAGAATCCGATATAATATGTGACCAGTGCGGCAGCCGCATGGTCATCAAGTACGGACCGCACGGCAAGTTCCTTGCCTGCCCGAACTTCCCGGACTGCAGGAATACAAAGCCTCTGATCGAGAAGACCGGACAGAAGTGCCCCAAGTGCGGCACCGGCGACGTGCTGATCATGAAGACGAAAAAAGGCAGGAGATTCTACGGATGCTCGAACCATCCGGACTGCGATTTTGTCTCATGGCAGAAGCCTGATGTGCCTGTTGTCGAAGAACAGTCATAAATTGTATCTGCAATTTATAAATAATTGCGCAAATTTGAATAGTTTCTATTGCATTTTCAAAACAATCTGTGCTAATATGTAAATTGTATCCAAATGATTGTTTTGCATGGGGGATTATTTAAATGAGCGTACAATTGCTTGACAGAACCAGAAAGATAAACAAGCTTTTACACAATAACAGTTCTCATAAGGTTGTGTTTAACGATATTTGTCTTGTTCTCGGCGACATACTTGAATCGAATATCCTTGTCATCAGCAGAAAGGGCAAGATACTCGGCATCAAGAACAGGAACGACATCACTCCGATACAGGAGCTTATTAAGGATTCGGTCGGCGGACATATCGACCCGGAGCTTAACGAGCGCCTGCTCAACATTCTCTCCACCAAGGAGAACGTCAACCTCGAGACACTGGGCTTCGAGGGCGACAATATCGGTAATTATGTGGCTATCATCACACCTATCGATATCGCGGGTGAGAGACTCGGCACGCTGTTCCTTTACCGTTCGGGCAGCAGCTTCAACATCGACGACATTATACTCAGCGAGTACGGAACCACCGTAGTCGGACTCGAGATGATGCGCTCGGTAAATGAAGAGAACGCCGAAGAGAACCGTAAGGTACAGATCGTGAGATCGGCTATCAGCACACTCAGCTTTTCGGAGCTTGAGGCCATCCGTCACATATTTGACGAACTCGAGGGCAATGAAGGCATACTCGTTGCCAGCAAGATCGCGGACCGCGTGGGCATCACGCGTTCTGTCATCGTCAACGCGCTGCGCAAATTCGAAAGCGCCGGCGTTATCGAGTCCAGGTCCTCAGGTATGAAGGGAACCTATATCAAGGTTCTTAATGACGTAGTCTTCGATGAGCTGAAGGAAACTAAATAAGCTTATCAAGGGATTGCATTTTTCAAAGGGATTTTGTATATACAAAATCCCTTTGTGCTTTTTTAGCGGGAAGGAGATGATGAAAAAGAAATTGTATCCACAAAGTATGGTATTTTGAAAGAATTTTGTAAATATATCTTGTGTTTTAGTGTGGGTATTATATAATAAATAGTGTATAACCATGTACTGTGCCGAATTGTGTGAATATTCGGCACGCGGAGGAAAGAAAATGATTGGATCGAATGCTTTCAACTATATAAATGTTCTGAACAAAGCCGCGGACGCGAGCTGGAAGCGCAATGAGGTCATCGCGAACAATATCGCGAACAACGATACTCCCAATTACAAGCGCAAGGACATCAAGTTCCAGGACTACTTAAAGGGCGAGCTCATGAAGGATTACTGGGACGGCGGCGATCTGAACAAGCGTGTCGCGAATGTCGACCTTTCGAAGCTCGAGACGACGCTTTATACCGATCAGCAGGAGCTCAGCTACAGACTCGACGGCAATAATGTCGATATCAATACGGAAAACGCGAATCTCGCGGAGAACACCATTATGTATTACACACTGCTCGATTCCATGTCACAGGAATTCAGCAGGATCAAGACAGTGCTTTCATCGTGATCACTGATCATTAAGGAGGATCTATGGGCGGATTATTCAGCTGCATGAATATCAGCGCGAGCGGCATGACCGCACAGTCCATGCGTATGGACACCATAGCGGAGAATATCGCCAACGCGCAGACTACCCGTGACGAGCACGGGAAGACATACAGACGCAAGACCGTTGTTTTCGCGGAGAAGACCGAGAACGCGTTTCAGTACGCACTCGACCAGTCCCGCAGCAATCATGCCGTTTCCACAACGGGCAACGGCGTAAAGGTTACGGCCATCGTTGAGGACCATGTCGCTTCGCTGGTCAAGGTTTACGACCCCGCGCATCCCGATGCGGATGATGACGGCTATGTTACCTATCCCAATGTCAATACCGTCACCGAGATGACGAACCTCATCGACGCGACCCGTTCCTATGAGGCGAACGTCACGGCATTCAACGCTACAAAGAACATGCTCTTAAAGGGTCTGGAGCTCGGTAAGTAAGACCCGCGGCAGGAGGATGACCTATGAGTAATATATCCGATATACTTGCGGTTCCCGGCCTGAAGGGACTTTCGGGGATCAGCAGTGCGTCGAGTCTTGCAAGCCCCGCCAAGTTTAAGCGGCTCGAGGGCTATGAGGATTCGATCTTAAAGCAGGAGGAGGAGACCAAAGGCTCGACCTTTGACGGACTGCTTCATTCTGCGATGAACATGATAAAGGAAACCAACGACTACTCGAACGAGGCCGCGGAGGCAGAGCTTGCCTATGCGATGGGCCTGACCGAGAACACTCATGACCTTCAGGTGGCCCAGATGAAGGCCAATATATCCCTGCAATACACGGTTGCGGTGAGAAACGCCGTGATCGAAGCGTATAAGGAGATCATGCAGCTGCAGTTCTGATACTGCGGCTTTTGACCGTAACATGATTTGTGCCAAGGCACGGAATGGAGAATGAAATGCTCGAAAGACTTAGACAATTACCTGCCAGGCTTCTGGAATTCTGGAAGAAGCTGACCACGCGGCAGAAGGTGATCTCGATCAGCTCGTTTGCGGCTGTTGTGCTCACTCTGGTCATTCTGATCATACTCTTGAGCCGTGTGCAGTACGAGCCCCTCAACACGTTCGAATCGACTGCCACCGCGAAATCCGCGATGGAGATCCTTTCGGCAGAGGGCATTGCGAACAAACTCGAAGCGGACAACCTGACCGTCGACGTGGATGTCACGAAGAAACAGAACGCAGTACTCGCTCTCGCGGGCACCGAAGCGGGCGATGAGATGACGCTCGCGAGACTTCTTGAGAATGACCTGAGCACCACGAGCAACGACAAGATACTGAAGAACCACCTCTATATGCAGTCCTACGTTTCCAAGCAGCTTTCGCTGCTCGACGGCGTGGAGAAGGCTTCGGTGGTTTATTTCCCTGCGGACAATACCAACAGGATACTGGCTCCGGCATCGGAGATCAGCTGCAGCGTGTTCCTTACGATAAACGAGAGCTTCAACACAAAGGAGACTCCCGTATCGATCGCGACCTCCGTTGCTTACGCGATCGGCAACTCGACCACCGACAAGATCAAGATCATCGACCAGCACGGAAACCTGCTCTTCGGAGGCGAGGAGGAGGATCCCGATGTACAGGACCTCAACGCGAACCTCGCATATAAGAAACTTGTCGAGAAATGGTACAACGACAAGCTCTTCGAGCTGGCGGTAAAGAACGGCTACAGCGACGCGGAGATCGTTTCCTCGCTCGATGTCAACTGTGACAAGACCTCGATCCTCTATACCGAGTATCTGGCGGGAGAGGGCCTCGAGCAGGGACTTTATTCGTCCTATAAAAAGATCTCGTCAGAGACCACCGGAGCTTCGGGAGATATCCCGGGAACCGACTCGAACGATGAGACCGACTATTATATCTCCACCCAGAACTCGGGAAACAGCTCCTATGATGAGCTCGACATCAAGTACATGCCGAGTGAGCGTGTTACCGAGACACAGAAGGAGTGGGGCGTTATCAATAACGCGCAGTCCTCGCTCGGAATAACGCTCACCAGGATAGTTGAGCACACCGAGGAGGAGCTTACCGTACTCGGCCTTCTCGAAGGCACCACATTTGATGAATACGTAGCGAGAGTCATGAACGACAATAACGGACGCGTGGCCCTCGACAGCGGTATAGAAGCAGAGAGGATCGAGGTGCTCCGTCAGCTTTTCGCAGACGCTTCGGGTATTCCCGTTGCCAACATCTCGATCACCGCGTACGAGATCCCGAATTTTATCGCGAACGAGGTCAAGGAGACCAATGTTTCGATGTACCTCGAGATCCTGCTCGCGCTGCTGATCATTGGTCTGCTCCTGTTCGTAGTATTCAGGGCGATGCAGCCCGAGGAGGTTGTGGAGACCGAGCCCGAGCTCTCTGTTGAGAGACTGCTCGCTACCACCAAGGACAATCAGAGCCTTGAAGACATCGAATTCGGCGAAAAATCCGAGACGCGCAGGCTCATCGAAAAGTATATCGACGAGAATCCCGAAGCCGTCGCCGCGCTGCTGCGCAACTGGCTGAGGGATGACGGTTGGGAATAATGATATTTACCGGCGGAGGACTCTAAAATGGCTAGCACTACAGGCGGCACCAAATCACTTGATGAATATAACGGCGTGCAGAAATCCGCGATACTCATGATCGCGCTCGGGCCGGAGCGTTCTTCCAAGCTTTTTGAGCATCTTAAGGAAGAGGAGATCGAATCGCTCACACTCGAGATTGCGAATACAAAGAGCGTCGATCAGGAGACAAAGGACGCAGTGATCGATGAGTTCTACCAGCTCTGCCTTGCTCAGCAGTATATCGCGGAGGGCGGTATCGGATACGCGAAGGAGCTCCTCGAAAAGGCGCTCGGCAACGACCGCGCGGTCGATGTCATCGGCAGACTTACCGCTTCGCTGCAGGTTCGTCCCTTCGAATTTGTGCGTAAGGTCGATCCTTCCCAGCTGTTAAACTTCATTCAGGATGAGCATCCGCAGACCATAGCCCTCATCCTTTCGTATCTTGCGTCATCGCAGTCGGCGCAGATCATCGGCGCGCTGCCTCCGGACAAGCAGGCCGACGTTGCCAAGCGTATCGCGATGATGGACAGAACCTCACCCGATGTTATACAGGAGGTTGAGAGAGTGCTCGAAAAGAAGCTTGCCAGCCTGGCCAATCAGGACTTCACCATTGCCGGCGGCGTAGATGCTGTTGTTGAGATCCTCAATACCGTAGATCGCGCGACCGAGAAACACATCCTCGAAACCCTCGAGATCGAAGAGCCCGAGCTGGCAGACGAGATCAGAAAGAAGATGTTCGTATTCGAGGATATCCTGCTCCTCGACGACAAGTCCATTCAGCGCGTGCTGCGTGAGGTTGAGAATTCCGACCTCGCCGTTGCGCTCAAAGGCTCCGTGGAGAACGTTCAGGATGCTATCTTCAGGAATATGTCCTCACGTCTTGTTGATATGATCAAGGAAGACATGGAGTACATGGGACCTGTTCGTATGAAGGATGTTGAAGAGTCGCAGCAGAAGATCGTTAATATCATACGTAAGCTCGAGGATACGGGCGAGATCATCATTTCACGAGGCGGAGGTGACGATATAGTTGTCTAATCTTATCAAAGCCAGTCAGATCGCCTACAGCGAGGATATCCGCAATATCGACATGAACGCGAGGGCGGAAGAGATCCAGGAAAAGATGATGGACAAGTACCTCGAGGAGATCAATTCTAACAGAAAGGTTGATTTCCAGGAGCTCTCGCAGAAGCTGAGCGAAGGCAATGTCCTCACGAGCGAGGATGTCGGGTTCGAGCCCGGGATCCCTACGGAGCAGGTGTACTTAAACGAAGACCCTGAACAGACCGAGGTGCCCGCATCGCGCGAAGAGGCCGGCATCATGGAAGTTGAGTCGAGGCTCCGCGAAAAGAAAAAGGAGCTCGAGGAGACCGAAGCCCGGATCGCCGAGACCGAACAGAAGATATCACAGATGCTCGATGACGCCAACGCCCAGGCAAACGTTATCATCGAGGACGCCGAGCAGAAGGCTGAGGAGCGCATAAACGAGGCGCTCGAGCAGGCCCGCGCGGAGGGACTCGAACAGGGCAGGCAGCAGGCTGAGGAGGAGAATGCCCAGGCCCGCGCCGAGCTCGAGCAGATCAAAAATCAATATAGAGAAGAATATGAGAAGCAGGTGGATGAATTGGAGCCTGCTTTTGTCGAAATAGTTATCAAGTATATCCAAAAACTGACGGGGATATATGCCGATGACAAAAAGGAGATCATCCTCCATCTCATCGACAACGCGTTAAAGGACAAGCACGGCAACGAAAACTTCATCGTGCGCGTATCCGAGGCCGATTTCCCGGTCGTTTCGTACTCGAAGGACGCGATCCGCGGATATCTCTCCGAAGGCGCGCAGCTCGAAGTCGTTGCGGATAAGCTGCTCGAGAGGAACCAGTGCATGATCGAGACCGAATCGAGGATATATGACTGCAGTCTGGACGGACAGCTGATGAGCCTCATCGAGGATATCAGGCTGCTCGCCGAAAAGGAATAAAAATGGTCGATACTCAGAAATACGATTCTCTGCTTGAGAAAAACTATGTAAAAGAGCTCGGGCGCGTGACCAGGGTCGTAGGCCTTACGATCGAATCGCAGGGTCCTGACGTCGTGCTCGAGGATATGTGCGTGGTCACGTCGAAGGATCATTCCGTAACCGCGCTGTGCGAGGTCATCGGATTCAAGGACGATTATGTTATCCTGATGCCGTACGAGGATATCTCGGGTATAGGCGTAGGCAGCACCGTCATGAATACCGGCGCGAAGTTCAGCGTTAAGGTGGGACAGAAGCTCCTCGGCATGAAGCTCGACGGACTGGGCGAGCCGATGGACGGTTCGGAGCTGCGTACCGCGGTCACATATCCCGCCGAGGCGGATCCGCCCGATCCGCTCACCCGTGAGATGATCAACGAGCCGCTGACTCTCGGAGTAAAGGCGGTCGACGGACTGCTCACGATAGGCAAGGGACAGCGTATCGGGATATTCGCCGGATCCGGTGTCGGAAAATCGACGCTGCTGGGTATGTTCGCCCGCAACACAAAAGCCGATATAAATGTTATCGCACTGATCGGAGAGCGCGGTCGTGAGGTAAGGGAATTCATCGAACGCGACCTCGGAGAAGAGGGTATGTCGCGTTCGGTCGTTGTCATCGCGACATCCGACAAACCGGCGCTCACACGTAAAAAAGCGGCAAAAACCGCCACTGCGATCGCGGAATATTTCCGTGATACGGGCAAGGACGTGCTGCTCATGATGGACTCGCTCACGCGTTTTTCGATGGCGCAGCGTGAGATAGGACTCGCCGCGGGCGAGCCTCCCGTATCGAGAGGTTATCCTCCGAGCGTTTACACCGAGATGCCCAAGCTCCTCGAGCGCGCCGGCAAATCGGACAAGGGCTCGATAACCGGGCTTTACACGGTCCTGGTCGACGGTGACGATTTCAACGAGCCTATCACCGATACCGCGCGAGGCGTACTCGACGGACATATCATCCTTTCGAGAAGCCTGGGCGCAAAGGGACATTACCCCGCCATCGACATTTTGTCGAGCATCTCCCGTGTAATGAGCGCGATCGTTACACCCGAGCAGAAAAAGCTCGCGTCAAAGCTCAAGATGATAATGGCCACCTACAACGAGTCGGAGGACCTTATCAATATAGGCGCATATAAAGCGGGTGCCAACAAGAACATTGACTATGCGATCTCCAAGATCGACGAAGTGAACGCGTTCCTGATGCAGGACACGAGCGACAAATTCACATTTGAGGAAACGCTCGCGGATCTTCGGGCGATCTTTGAGAATGAAGAAGGCTGATTGGGGCTGATCGAATGAAGAAGTTTAGTTTTGATCTGCAGGGCGTCCTAGAGATCAAGGAAAAGCTCGAAGGACAGGCCAAGATCAATTTCGGTATCGCAAGAGCCAGGCTCACCGCGGAGGAAAACAAGCGCGATGAGATACTCGCGCGCAAGGCCGAATATCGTGAACGGCTGGAGCAGCTCGTAAACGGTGACCTTAACGTGACCGAGATAGCGCGCTGTTCGGACGCCATCGACATAATCGATGAGCAGCTGAGCAGCCAGGAGATGATGGTAAAGCGCGCGGAAAAGCAGCTCGAGCTGATGCGCACCCGACTCAATACCGTCGTCATGGAGCGCAAAACTATCGAAAAACTCCGGGAAAAGCGCTTTGCGGAATATCTGCAGGAATACAACAACGAAGAGCGCAAACAGGTCGACGAGCTCGTCAGCTACAGGCACAGCACTGCTGAGCCCGAGGATGAAGAAGCAAAACCCCGGCCGGGACAGATGAGCGGTACCGCCGCGGAATAATTATTTAAGGCAGGAAGGCTATGGCTAAGAAGGACAAAAAGGACGCTCCGGCTAATCCGGATGAAGAGAGCGTAATAAGCAAAATAGGAACGGGCCTGATGATCATTCTGATCATTATCGTGTGGCTCGCCATTTTCGCGCTCCTTGTTAAAATGGATGTCGGCGGTATGGGTACGGCGCTCAGACCGCTTATTAAGGACGTTCCGATACTCAATCTGATCCTGCCGGATGTTCCCGACGATGTTCTGATCAACGAGGAGAATTACCCCTACAAGAACATTAAAGAGGCCGTGGAGGTCATCAAGGAGCTCGAAGCGAAGATAGATACCCTCGAGGATGAGAACGGCACTTACGCCCGCAAGATACTCGAACTGCAGGCGGAGGTGGACAGGCTCCGGGTATTCGAGGAAGAATACGAGGCTTTCGAGGAGCGAGTGCGCAGGTTCGATATCAATGTCGTGTACAATGACCGCGCGCCCGAGATAGAGGAATACAAAAAGTTCTACGAGGAGATCAATCCCGAGACGGCCGCCGAGATCTACAGACAGGTGCTCGAGCAGCTCGCCTATGACGACGCCATTAAACAAAAAGCCAATATCCTGAAGACCATGAAGCCCGGCAACGCGGCCAAGGCTCTCGAGGAAATGACGGCGGACGTCGAATACACATGTAAGATACTTCTCTGCCTGAAGGTAGACGAAGCCGCGGCCATCATGGATAAGATGGATACGCTCTTTGTTGCACGTATCGTACAGACCATGCACGATATGGATGAGGCATGGTATGAGCAGATCCAGGCAAATCTTTTACAGAATCAATAGGTTTTTTACCCGCTCCGCGGCATGATCTGCGTGGCGGGTATCTTTTTTGAAAAAAATTGAAAAAAAACACAGTTTGTTGTAATGTCTTCCACCATATAAGCCGATATATAGTATAGTGGGGCGGAAAAGTTGCCCCAACAAAAAAAGGAGTGAAAGGAGGACATTAATGACTGCAACAGGAATTAATGTTGCTGCTCTGCAGGGCGCGACAGGTTCCTTTGTATCGGTCAAGGTAACGCAGGTTTCCCAGGTAAGCACAGCGAACGTTAAAGATTCGTTCAGGACCAGACTTGATTCCGCATCGGCGGGATACGGATCGCAGGCGAAGAGCGAAGCGATAGCGGAGCCGGGAACCAACAAAACTGAATACAGTAAGGAACAGGTCAAAGCCAATGCGGCGAAAGAGCAGAAAGCGAACGTGTCCGCACCTTCGGACAATGATGAGTACGAAGTAAAGGACATCAAAGCTCAGATGAGCGGGACCGAAGAGACCGCAGTTCCCCCGGAGGAAGAGCTTACGGTAAAGGATACCGTAATTACCGCCGATATCGAAGAAGCGGCTGCCGGAGAGATCGATGCCGAAACACTCGACCGGATCATGGAGATCATCAACACTCTGATCGTTCAGATCTCGAACATCCTTGAGACCTCGATGGAGGAGCTTGAGTCGAAGATGAACGAGCTGCAGATGATTCCCGAGGATCTAACCGACACGGATTCGATCGCAAAGCTGATCCTCAGTCTCAACGGAAGCAGCGATATCTCGGATATGCTCGTTGACAACGACATGCTCGATGCCTTCAAGGAGATCAGGGAACTGATCGGAAAGGTACTTGAGGACGCAGGGATGACTGCCGGGGAGTTCGCTCAGGTGAACGACAGCGAGGAGTTCAGGGAAATGCTTCATGCCAAGGGCATAACGGACGAAAAGCACTTCATTAAGCCCGGTTTCGCAAAGGAGACTGCGGAAGAGATCGAAGAGGCTCCCGAGGACATTGAAGAAGGCTTTACGGTCAAGGTTGAAAAGCACGGCTTTGAAAAGAGCGGTTCCGAAAACAGCGATGAGATGAGCGGACAGAACGAAGAGTCAAAGACAGCGACGGTTCGTGAGACCAAAGCATCGGCAAAGAACGAAAAGCCCGTACAGACAAACGTAAGCCCCGCAGAGAGCTTCGTAAAGGGTCTTGAGGATGCGATGAAGGTCAGCGGCACGGAACTTACCGGTCTCGAAGGGAGGATTTCGGCAAGAGACATCGTTTACCAGCTTACCGAAGCGGTAAAGGTTGAGATCAGCCCCGAAAACACCAGACTTGAGATGAGCCTCAATCCCGAGAGTCTCGGTAAGGTAAATCTTAACATCACCTCAAAAGACGGAGTGATGACCGCACAGATCACCACACAGAACGAAATCTCGAAAGAAGCTCTTGAATCACAGCTCCAGATCCTCAAGGAAAACATTGAGGCACAGGGCGTAAGAGTTGAAGCGATCGAAGTTACGGTTGCTGCCTACACATTCGCGGACAGCAAGAACGCCGAATCCGAAGGATATCAGGAATCGGACGGCAACGGAAAGCGTCGCACAAAGGGATTATCGGGAATCGGAAACGATCTTTCGGCAGAAGAAGCCGAGGCCGAGCGTATCAGACAGGAAATGATGGAACAGACGGGAAGCACGGTAACATACGTGGCATAAAAAAACAGAACGGAGAATAAGAAATGAGCACTAATCCAACCGGTCTTGTGGCCGATGTTACAAACGGAATTTTAAATTACGCCGTCTCACCGGAAAACACCAGCACCGACAAGGCTAAGGGCAACGAGCTTGGTAAGGACGCATTCCTTCAGCTTCTGGTATGCCAGATGCAGAACCAGGATCCGTTAGAGCCCAGCACCGATACCGAATATGTTTCGCAGCTGGCGCAGTTCTCACAGCTCGAACAGCTTCAGAATCTCTCGTCGGAGTCGGAAAAAGCTCAGGCACTCACGCTCGTCGGAAAATACGCGATCTTCGAGATCACGGATTCGAACGGCAAGACCACTTATCCCGAAGGCATTATTGATTTCGTCAATATGGCCGGAGGAAAGGTCCAGCTCTCGGTAAACGGAACGGTTTACGATTACGAGGACATCTACACGGTAGTAAACGATCAGTACTACGTCGGAAGGAACATCCCGAAGGTGGATACGGAGTACAACTTCAAGTACAACGCGAAAGCACCCGAGGACCTGACGATAACGGTTGATTACGGAAGCAACGAATACAAGGCTTCGGACGTGGCGATCGTCATAGGCGGACAGCCGATCGACCCCTCGTACATCAAGCAGCGTGACAACACGGTGACTATCGGCAAGGAAGCATTTGCCGGATTTGAAAACGGCGAATACAACGCTTCGATAGTATTCAACAACTCAGTATACACAACAATAAACGACAAACTTACGATAACTGTTTACAACTCAACGGCCGGGATCGCATAAACCGGGACAGGAGGAATGGATGCCTACTAACAGAATCAACAATTTCCCTTCCATCCAGCAGATGACGGAACAGCTCAAGAACAGCGAAAAGTCTTCGAGCGCAGCGTCATTACAGGGCAAGTCCTTTGAGCAGATACTCAACGAGAGGACAAGCGCCGGTTCTGAACTCAAATTCTCAAAGCACGCAAGCATGAGAATGCAGTCCAGACAGATCGACCTCACAGCCAACCAGTGGGAAAGACTTGAGGACGGCGTAGAGAAAGCAGGAGAAAAGGGAATCAGGGAATCACTCGTCATGGTCGACAATCTCGCGTTCATCGTAAACGTCAGCAACAACACGGTGATCACAGCGGTCGGCGAAGGTGAGGACAAGATCTTCACGAACATCGACGGAGCGATAATTACCTGACAATACAGAACAACTAAATAGCAGAAACCAAAACCGCCGGACCTTATGGAGGCGGAGACAGCCGAATGCCTGAAGCTGTCAGGTTTCACCATCCAGGAGGTAAAATATTATGATGCGTTCGTTATACTCGGGTGTATCGGGTCTTAAGGTACACCAGACTAAGATGGATGTAATTGGTAACAACATTTCTAACGTAAATACCGTAGGCTTCAAGTCGAGCGCGGTAAACTTTTCGGATATTCTTTATCAGACAACGAGCAGCGCTTCGGGCCCTAACGCAACGACAGGTACCGCAGGTATCAACGCAAAGCAGATAGGTCTCGGCTCCAGCGTGGCATCGATCTCTTCAACCGTTTCGGTTTCGGGCGGATCCCAGAGAACGGACAATGCGCTTGATATCATGATCGAGGGCGACCAGTTCTTTGTAGTTAACAACGGCAAGCAGAATTACTTCACACGCGCGGGCGCTTTCACCGTTGACGCGAACGGCGTTCTCTGTAATGCAGCGGGCTGCAAGGTAATGGGCTGGCAGGTTGACCCCAACGATCCTTCAAAGTGCGTACAGGATACCGTTTCCGAGCTTCGCGTTATGTCTCCCGACACACAGTACATTGAGCCCGAAGCAACGACCAATGTATATGTGAGCGGCAACATCGACTATAAGGATACACAGCTCACCACCGATACCGGTAAGACCACAACCCTCGCTTTCTACGACAATCTCGGACAGAGCTACATGGCTGTAATGAAGGTTAAGCAGTCCGATGAATACAATAACCAGTACAAGGTAAGCATCACCAACATCCTTGATTCGAAGGGCCAGTCAATCTTCGTAAACAAGACCGAAGAGGAAGACGGAACCATCACTTATTCCGCATCCGCGATCACCAGCTTCATTTTCGGAGCCGAGGGCGACGAGATCTCGGCGGAAGTTGATGAAGACGGTAATGTTAACATCGATATGGAAGGCGTTGACCTCGTATTCGACGCAGCTACCGGTAAGTTCTCCAGCGTTGGCGGCGAAGAGGGCGGCAAGAGCATCAACTTTATGGTAAATGCTGATCCTTCTCCTTTCACCATGATCGACGTTGATTTCTCATCGATGACCATGTACGCGAGCAGCGGTTCTTCGAGCTTCTCCTGCTCGAGAGGTTCTCTTGACGGACAGGGCGCAGGCGCTCCCAAGGGCGAGATGTCCGGTATCAGCGTTGATACCTCGGGACGTATCTACGGAACCTACGACAACGGCGATACAAAGCTCCTCTGCCAGATCGCGGTTGCAAGCTTCGCAAACGCGGCAGGCCTTGAGGCAGTCGGCAACAACCTTTTCGCAGCAACCATGAACTCGGGTGATTTCGACGGCGTGGGCGAGGATATCTCCTCGAACGGCGGCAAGATGAACACCGGTGTTCTCGAAATGTCAAACGTTGACCTTTCGACCGAGTTCACACAGATGATCACCACACAGCGCGGTTTCCAGGCAAACTCCAGAACCATCACGGTTTCCGATACACTGCTTGAGGAACTGATCAATCTTAAGAGGTAATCAATATAACGCGTAAGGCGGTCTCTTGCCGGGGCCGCCGGCGCGCAGTCTTTGAAGCCCTGAGCATTCACGAAAAGTGTGCTTTCAGGGCTTTAGGAGCATATTTCGGAAGGAGATCTTACATGATCGATGTGACCTTGCTCTCGGGCAAACAGATCACCGTAAATGCCGAGATCATCGAGGTTGTGGACGAGGTTCCCGACACCGTGATAACGCTTACTACGGGCAGAAAAATTATTGTCAAAGAAAGTAGACAAAAGGTGAAAAGTCTAGTAAAATCGTATAAGAGGGATATTTTGAACCGAAATTGTGACGAATAAATATCCCAAATTTTCGTGATTATGTACTTTACGTTCGTCTTTTGATATTCATATTGTTATTTGATACATTTTTTGTCGGATAGGTGGTGCATTTACTTTGGATTTAGCTACATTGATAGGTCTCGCCGCGGCGTTCGCGCTGATGATCTTCGGTATCCTGCAGGGCGGTGTGTCCGCGCTGAGCGGATTCGTTGACCTTCCTTCGGTTCTTATCACATTCGGCGGCGCTTTCATGGCGACCATGGCGACGCAGGGCAGTATCCCCGAGTTCATCGGCAACCTCAAGACCATTAAGCTGACCTTCAACAAGGTCGACGTTAATGAAGAGGAGACCATCAAATCGATCATCAACCTTTCGAACGTGGCACGTAAGGAAGGTCTTCTGGCGCTTGAAGAGGCGGCCAACGGCATTGACGACGCGTTCCTCAAAAAGGGACTCATGCTCATCGTCGACGGTACCGATCCCGAGCTCGTACGCTCTATCATGGAGACAGAGCTTTCCTGCGTATCTTCGCGTCATAAGGGCAGTATAGGTTTCTGGGAGGCGCTCGGCGCGGCCGGCCCTGCCTGGGGTATGATCGGTACACTGATCGGACTTGTAAACATGCTCCGTGACCTTTCGGATATCAATGCCGTAGGTCCTAACATGGCCGTAGCCCTGATCACGACATTCTACGGCTCGGTTCTTGCGAACTGGATATGCACACCCGTTTCATCAAAGCTCAAGGCTAACGATGCTGCCGAGATCTCGCTCAAGGAGATCATCGTTGAAGGACTTCTCTCAATCCAGGCCGGTGAAAACCCCCGCGTTATCGAGGAGAAGCTCAAGTCATTCCTCTCGCCCGAGAAGGCGAGCGCTATGTCCCAGGGTCAAGGTGGTGAACAGTAATGGCTAAGAAAAAACAGGAAGAATCCGGCGGCGGCGGCGCACCCGCGTGGATGGCGACATTCTCCGATCTGATGAACCTCCTGCTTTGCTTCTTCGTTCTTCTATTCGCTATGTCGAGTGTAGACGCGAACAAATGGGAGCAGGTTGTAGCTTCCATGACCAGCGCCTTCAGTATCTTCAACTCGGGCAGTACCTCGATCGGACACGGAACTCTGGTCGGCATCGGTACCTCGCAGCTGTCGAATCTTGACGAATATTACACCTCCATGGGTCAGACCGCCGAAGATAAGGGCGATGACCAGCGCGATACCTCAAACCCCGGAAACGAGGGCGATAATCAGGGCGGCGCAAACGACGACCCCGCGAGCGGAGGCAAGCAACAGGAGAATCAGGAAGGCGGAACCGCCCAGGATCAGGAGGTTGGCGGTAAGACCCTTCAGGAAAAACTCGCTGCACTCGGCAAGGCTGAGACCGAAGAGATACTCGACAGCGTTTCGGAGCTTACCGAGCGCTACAATATAGGCAATCTGCTCGAGGTTTCGATGGACGGCAGCGGACAGTACGTTCAGATCACATTGTCCGGTTCGATGCTGTTCGAATCCGGAAGCGCGAATCTGCAGGATTCCTGCCTGCCGCTCCTGTCAAAGGTCGGCGACATCTTAAGGGTATATCCCGACCATAACATTGAGGTGGTCGGCCATACCGACAATGTTCCGATGAAATCGGCGGTTTACGCTGACAACGATATTCTTTCTTCGGCGCGCGCGATCAGCGCGGCACATTATCTGGTGCAGGAAAAGAATATCGACGTTAAGCGCCTGAGCTGGACCGGACGCGGTGAGAACGATCCCGTCGCGTCGAATTCGACGGCGGAGGGACGCGCCCGCAACAGGAGAATAGAGATAAGGATCTACAATTCATATAATTCCGATTGAAAGGCAAGCGGATTTGCGTATGCCTGAAGCGAAGAGAAAGGCAAGCAGAATTGCGAAAGCGAACTGCGTATGCCTGAAACAAAGTGAAAGGAGCCTTTTGCAAAATGAAAAAGAACATGCTGGCGGTACTGATACTGCTCGTGCTGGTGGTCAATCTCACGCTCACCGCATATATGATCTTTACGGTACTTCCCAATGCAAAGAGGACCGATGAGCTGATAACAAAGATCATGCAGATCATCGATCTGGAGCTGGAGTCCCCGCTTCCGGTGGATATCAACGTCGAGTACAGCATCAAGGACGTTGAGAAGTTCCCGCTCGATGAACTGACGACCAACCTTCAGGCAGGCGAGGACGGACAGTCCCATTACGCACTGATCAAGGGCGGCAGCCTTACGATCAACACGAAGGACGCGGATTATAAGGAGCTCGGACCCAAGGTCGCGGACATGCAGCGCGATATCGAGTCTTACTTTGTTCTCGAGACTTCAAAGTATTCAAAGGAACAGCTGCTGACGACAGAGTGTTACGAGCAGGTTAAGTCAAAGATACTTACGGACATTCAGACGCTGTTTAATTCAAAGATGATCGTGGATATCACATTCAGCTACGTATTCCAGTAATATGACCGTTATTTTGTGTTGACTATCCATTCAAGTAAGTTAGAATTAAATGTAACAACTGCGAGGAGGTAAAGCGATGGGTGATGTCTTATCCCAAAGCGAAATAGATAACCTTCTGGCCGCGTTGAGCAGCGGTGAGCTGGATGCGGATGAGATGAAAGAAACGGCGAACGACAAGGTCGTCAAGAACTATGATTTCAACAGACCTTCGAAGTTCTCCAAGGAACACTTAAGGACACTCGAGATTATTTTCGAGCATTACAGCCGTCTTTTATCGACCTCCCTCCCGGTTTATCTGCGAAAGAACGTACAGGTCGAGGTAATAAATTCCGAAGCTCAGATATATTCGGAGTTTACTAACGCGCTCTCGAATCCTGTTCTGCTGGGTATAGTCGATTTTGCCCCGCTCGAGGGCAATATCATCATAGAGATCGCCGACAACATCGGTTACGCGATAATCGACAGGATGCTCGGCGGAAACGGTAATCCGCTCGAGAAATCGAGGGATTTCTCCGAGATCGAGCTGGTGATCATCGAGCGTATATTTACCGTAGTCACGAACCTGCTCGTTGAGCCCTGGTTCAACGTAGTGCATCTGGAGCCCCGACTGCAGCGGATAGAGACAAACTCACAGTTCGCGCAGATCATCTCGCCGAGTGAGATGGCGTCGATCGTAACCATGAACATGAAGATCGGCAATATCGAGGGCATGATAAATATCTGTCTTCCTTACGAGGTTCTCGAACCCGTAATAGACAAACTGAACACGAAATACTGGTATTCGACGGTCAAAGCCACCGATTCCTTCGCTTACAAGGATCAGCTGGAGGTCGCGATCGCAAAGGCCAGGATCCCGATCCGGGCAGAGCTCGGCAGGAGCACGATATCGCTCAACGATTTCATCAATATCCAGCGCGGCGATATCATAAAGCTCAACACAAAGACCAGCGACGAGCTGAGCGTCTTTGTCGGGAACATCATGAAGTTCAAAGCGCTGCCGGGTTCCTCATCGGATGCCTACGCAGTTAAGATATCACAGATTATCAGGGAGGAGGAGTAAATCATGGATGGCATGCTTTCACAGGAAGAGATAAATGCCCTGCTCAGCGGCATGGGATCCGACAGCTCCGCCGCAGACGGTGCGCCCGCAGGTGACGCCGGTTCAGCCGGTGCTGCGGGAGGTTACAGCGATTCCCTGACAGACGCCGAAAAGGACGCTGTGGGTGAGGTTTCCAACATAAGCATGGGTACCGCTGCCACGACTCTTTCGACACTTCTCAATCAAAAAGTAGATATTACCACACCTAAGGTTTCATACGCGCGCTGGGACGAGTTCCTGTCCGCTTACGAGAGACCCTGCGTATTCATTCAGATCTATTACACCGCAGGTCTTGACGGCAACAACATCCTGATCATGAAGGAGTCCGATGTTAAGATCATCACGGACCTCATGATGGGCGGCTCCGGCGTGGAGATGGAGGGTGACTTAAACGAGCTCCATCTGAGCGCGATATGTGAGGCGATGAACCAGATGATGGGTTCGTCATCGACCTCGATGTCGGCGATGCTCGACAAAAAGATCGATATCAGCCCGCCCACCGCATCTCTGGTGGACCTGTCCACATCGATGGACGCAGGTCAGATAGCCGAGTTCCTGACACATGATTTCGTTAAGGTAAGCTTCAGGATGAAGATCGGAGATCTGATCGACTCCGAGATCATGCAGCTTTATTCCTTTGATTTCGCCAGAGACCTGTACAGCAAATTCATGGCGAACAGCGGTGTTACAGAGTCTGAACCGGCTCCGGCTCCCGCACCGGCTCCGGCGCCCGCTCCCGAACCCGCGCCCGCTGCAGCGGCACCCATGCCTCAGATGGCACCCCAGATGGCTCCTCAGATGCAGCCTCAGGCTATGCCTTATCAGATGGCACCGGTACAGGACGTAAACATTTCTCCCGTTGCGTTCCAGCCGTTCACTCAGGTCAATTCGCCCCTGCTCCAGACCGAGAATATCGATCTGCTGCTCGATGTTCCGCTTGAGGTTACGGCAGAGCTCGGACGTACTTCGAAGTCGATCAAGGAGATCCTTGATTTCGCGCCCGGTACCATCATAGAGCTTAACCGTCTCGCAGGAGAGCCTATCGACGTTCTGGTCAACGGAAAGTTCGTCGCAAAGGGCGAGGTTGTCGTTATCGAGGAAGCTTTCGGTATCCGCGTGACCGAGGTAGTTAAGTAAGGAGTTTGGGTTTCTTATGGTATTCTTAAGTACTTTTGGCACTACCGGAGTTGAGAGCGTTCTTAAGCTTATCGGGCTGATACTGCTTTGCGTGATAATCATCGCGGCCAGCTATTATACGACCAGGTTTGTGGGCAAGAGGCAGGCCGGCATGACCGGAGACTCGAACTTCAAACCGCTCGATATCTACAGACTCAACCAGAACAAGTACCTGCAGCTGATCGCTGTCGGAAAGCGTTATTTCGTGATCGCGGTATCAAAGGACAACGTGCAGCTGATCGCCGAGCTTCAGGAAGAGGATATTACCTACTGGCGCTCCGAAAAGAAGATGAGTTTTAAGGATATCATGACCAAAGTCGTGCCCGGCAGAAAGGACGGATCCGGGCAGGATCCCGAGCGCGGAGAAGAGGCTGAAACTGCGCGCGAAGACAACGAATCGTCAAATAATTAAATTAGCAATATTTTGTGGGAACAGGCTTGCCTGCTCCCACAAGTTGTATTATAATCAAAAAGGATAACGAGATATTGGGGTTATCCGCGAATAACTGAACCCGAAAAGGCTGATACACCATGAAAGCTTTGTTCACGAAAAAGAAAATTTTAAAAACCCTGGTTTTTGGTTTTCTTGTTTCGCTGATGTGTGTGTTAACCTTTGTTCATCATGCTCCCGTTTCGGTAAACGCTACAGATACCGTCACGGGAGATTCTTCGTCTCCGGGCCTTCCTTCGAACGACGCCACCGATTCCGATCCGGGATATCTTGAGGGCGATCTCGGAGGTCTGACCTTCAGGTTCGACTCTGACGGCACAGGCTCTTTATCGGCCACTCTCCAGATACTGCTGATCCTTACCGTGATCACGCTGGCACCGTCCATCCTGATCATGCTCACGTCCTTTACGAGGATCATCATCGTGATGCATTTCCTGAGGACTGCGCTCGGTACGCAGACGACGCCGCCCAACCAGGTGCTCGTCGGACTTTCGCTGTTCCTTACCGTGTTCATCATGGCCCCTGTTTTCGGACGCATCAATACAGAAGCGGTGCAGCCTCTTTCCAACGGAGACATCGGAGTGGAGGAAGCATTTGAGAGAGGACTCGAGCCTATACGCGAGTTTATGTTCGACCAGATGGACGGCAGCGAAAAGGACCTGAGGCTGTTCCTCGATATGGCCGGCATAGAGAGCGTCGAGACCAGGGAAGAGGTTCCGACCAGAGTACTGATCCCCGCATTTATTTTAAGTGAGCTTCGAATAGCCTTTATCATAGGCTTTTTGATATACATCCCGTTCCTTATCATCGATATGGTCGTATCCTCGACCCTTATGTCCATGGGTATGATGATGCTGCCGCCCACTACGATATCGATGCCCTTCAAGATACTGCTGTTCGTCCTCGCGGACGGATGGGACCTGATCATAGGCCAGCTGGTACGTACCTTCTACTGACCGGAAAGGATGATCCGATATGGATGAAAATACGCTAGTTACACTGCTTGTCGAGACACTTTACCTGATAATCAAGGTATCGGCGCCGATGCTGCTGGTTTCTCTGGTCGTGGGCCTGCTGGTCAGTGTCATACAGACGGTCACATCGATACAGGAGCAGACGCTGACATTTGTTCCTAAGTTCCTCTCGATCTTTCTCGTGCTGATGTTCGCCGGAAACTGGATCATGAAGAACATAACAGAATATTTTACTTACCTCTGCGAGAATTTCTCGGTATTCATCAGGTAGGCAGACCCGTTTAAGTTTACAGAGGAGGAGTTCCGGTGTCGGTTACACTGCAGCAGCTGGAGTTTTTCCTGATAATCGTGGTCAGGATGTCCGGCTTCATATTCACCGCCCCGTTTTTCGGGCTGAGAAACGTCCCGCTCCGGATCAAGACCGGGCTGACGCTCGCGATGGCGGTGGTCATGTTTTACGTACTGCCTTATGAGCCGCTCGAATATGCGGGCGTCATAGGCTTCGCGCTCCTGATCGTTGAGGAGACGCTGTGCGGCCTGATCCTCGGATTTGTGGCCAATATCTGCTATCAGATACTTGCTTTTTCGGGCCAGCTGCTCGATATGGAGATCGGTTTCTCCATGGTAAACGAGATGGACCCGGTCACCAGCGCCCAGGTTACCGTGAGCGGAAATCTGTATTCCTACGCGGTCATGCTGATGCTGATGATCACATATATGCATCATTTTCTGCTCGATGCGCTGATAGATTCGTACGCGCTGGTACCGATCGGAAAAGTCGCGGTCAACCCGATGATCTATACGGTGGTCGTAAAGCTGGTCGGAGAGTATTTTGTACTGGGCTTCAGGATAGTGCTTCCCGTATTCGCGGCGATGCTGATAGTCAATTCGGTGCTCGCGATACTTGCGCGTGTCGCGCCGCAGCTCAGTATGTTTGTTATCGGTATTCAGCTGAAGGTTTTCGTCGGACTTGCGGTCATGGTCGTCATGATCAAGATGATCCCCGGTATCGCTTCGCTGATATTTGACAAGATGTTGGAGGTTATGCGTGAGGCTGTCGCTTACTTTTGATCCGTGTGAGATGAGATCCCCGGGCTTTACGGCACGGGCTCTTGGCATGGATACGGGTAAGAGACTTAAGATGAACCTGCAGTTCTTCGCGGAAGAGGGCGAGGGCGGCGAGAAAACAGAGGAAGCCACCCCGAAAAAGCTCGACGACGCCCGCAAGGAAGGCCAGGTGGCAAAGAGCCACGAGCTGGTGACCGCGTTTTCGCTGATCGCGCTGTTCGGTTCGCTGAAAGTCTTCATGAGCTATCTCGTGGCGCATTTTGTGGACTGCTTCCCGCTCATCTACAATTCGATCGAAGTGTACTCGGAGGGCGTATTTGAGAGGAATTTTGCGCAAATGTACCTGAACGAGGCGATGAAGAGAGTCATGCTGATCGCGCTGCCCATGCTGGCGGCGGCATTCGTGATCGGTTTCGCGGTGAATGTGTTCCAGGTGCAGTGGAAGCCCACGGCAAAGCCTCTGGAGCCCAAATTCAGCAAGCTCGACCCTATCAAGGGCTTCAAGCGCATGTTCTCGCTGGACAAACTCGTAGAGCTCTTAAAGGCCCTGGTCAAGATCGCGGTGGTCGGATATCTGGCGTACTCGACCTTTAAGGACCAGGTGGGCATCGTAAGCCTTGTGTACAGCCTCGAGCTGTTCCCCGCGGTCATGCTGATAGGCAATGTCGTTATCAATTTCGGACTTAAGGTCAGCATGGTTTTCCTTGTGATCGGAGTCGCGGACTATATCTACCAAAAGTTCAAGTTCGCCAGGGACATGAGGATGACGAAGCAGGAGATCAAGGACGAGTACAAACAGACCGAAGGCGATCCCAAGATAAAGGGACAGATCAGGCAGAAGATGAGAGAGGCTTCGCAGCGAAGGATGATGCAGAAACTGCCCGAGGCGGACGTCGTTATCACGAACCCTACGCATCTGGCCTGCGCCATCAAATACGACCGCGAGACCGCAGAGGCTCCGGTGCTGATCGCAAAGGGCGCCGATTATCTGGCGCAGAAGATTAAAGATGCAGCGAGGGAAAACTTCATTCCCATCGTTGAGAATAAACCGCTCGCGCGTATGCTCTATCACAACGTCGAGCTGGATGAGGAGATACCCCAGGAGCTCTATCAGATGACTGCGGAGGTTCTGGCTTACGTTTACTCGATCAACGGCAAGGCCGGGTAAGCATTTTATTAACTGACAGATACAAAGAGGACACGGTGTTTTATGAAGCTAAATTTTAAGTCATTGTCGAACTACATGATCGGCATATACACTTTAGCAATCATAATATTCTTCATTATTCCGATACCGTCGTGGCTGCTGGACGTTTTGGTCGCATTCAACATGTCCGTGGCGATGATAGTATTGTTTAATGCGCTGTTCTCCGCCGAAGTCCTCAACATGTCGACATTCCCGACGATACTGCTGTTCACGACGCTGTTCCGTATATCGCTGAACGTTTCGTCCACGCGACTGATACTGCTGAACGGCGACCCCGGAAAGGTTATCCGCCAGTTCGGTACCTTCGTCGGAGGCAATAATCTGATCGTAGGCGCGATCATATTCATAGTCATAATCCTCGTGCAGTTCCTTGTCATCAACAAGGGTTCCGAACGTGTATCCGAGGTTACGGCGCGTTTTACGCTGGACGCCATGCCCGGTAAGCAGATGGCTATCGACGCCGATCTGAATACCGGAGCGATCACGGATCAGGAAGCAAAGATACGCAGAGAAAAGATACAGGAAGAATCGACGTTCTTCGGCTCCATGGACGGTGCCACGAAGTACGTTAAGGGAGACGCGACGGCGGGTCTTATCATCACGATGATCAACTTCGTCGGCGGTCTGATAATGGGCGTTACGGTCAACGGGCTCGACGCTTCTTCGGCTCTCGAGCAGTACGGACTGCTGACCATCGGTGACGGTCTGGTATCGGCCATGCCTTCGCTGATGATCTCCATGGCGACCGGTGTGCTCGTAACCAAGGTTTCCAAAGAGGCGGATGTCGGAGATCTGCTCGTTTCGCAGCTGTTCTCGATACCGAGGGTACTCTACCTCGTGGGCATAGCTTTGATAGTGCTCGGTTTTACCCCGCTGCCCTGGTATATTTTCATTCCGTTCGGCGCCATGTTCATCGCTTCGGCGAGATCCATAGAGAAACGCGTAAAGACAAAGTCCGTCGAAAAGGAGGTTTCCGCGGAGGAGACAGAGGCTACCGAGATCAGGCGGCCCGAGAACGTTGTCTCGCTGCTGCAGGTTGACCAGATCGAGCTCGAGTTCGGTTACGGCATCATTCCTCTGGCCGACGCGAATCAGGGCGGAGATCTGCTGGACCGTGTCGTTCTGATCAGACGTCAGATAGCGCTCGAACTCGGATGCGTGGTGCCTACGATCCGACTGCGCGACAATATCCAGCTCAATCCCAACCAGTACATAATCAAGATCAAGGGCGTGCCCGTTTCGGAGGGCGAGATCCTGTTCGATCACTATATGGCGATGAACCCGGGCTATGTTGAGGAGGAGATCACGGGTATCCAGACCTTTGAGCCCAGTTTCCATCTTCCCGCGATCTGGATCACGGAGAGCCAGAGGGAGAGAGCGGAGTCTTACGGCTACACGGTTGTAGATCCTCCGTCGATCATTGCGACCCACCTGACCGAGGTCATCAGGAGACATCTCGACGAGCTGCTCACACGTCAGGATGTTCAGAACCTCATAAACAATATCCAGGAGCAGAACCAGACGCTCATTACCGAGCTTGTTCCGAAGCTCTTAAGCGTCGGCGAGATACAGAAGGTACTGCAGAACCTGCTGCGTGAGGGCGTATCGATCAGGGATCTCGTCACGATATTCGAGACACTGGCCGATTATGCGCCCACAACGCATGATACCGACGTTCTTACGGAATATGTGCGCCAGGCGTTAAAGAGGGCGATCTCCACGAAGTATTTCCCGAAGAACGAGAAGAACAGCGTGGTTACGCTCGATCCCAAGGTCGAGCAGGAGATCATGGCAAGCGTCAAGACCACCGAGCAGGGCTCTTATATCAGCTATGATCCCGATAAGGCCCAGAAGCTCATGGACTCGGTCAAGACCGAGGTCGAAAAGCTCGAGAACATGGGCAGGAATCCCATTGTCATCACTTCTCCGATCGTGAGAATGTACTTCAAGAAGATGACGAGGGATTATTTCCCGGATCTAATAGTTATTTCATACAACGAGATCGATTCCGATGTGGAATTGCAATCAGTGGGGATGGTGACAGTTAAGTGATAATCAAGACTTTCAAAGGTGAGACCGAGACCGAAGTGCTCTTAAAGGTTCGCGAAGAGCTCGGGCCCAATGCCGTTGTCAGCAGCGTTAAGGCGATAAAGGCAAAGGGTCTCGGAAGGCTGTTCAAAAAAACCACATACGAAGCCACTGCGTCCCTCGACGAGAATCCGCCCGAGGTTAATCTGCCGCGCAAAGAGAGCATGAAGAACATCTTCAAAAACAATCCCAACATCATCTTTGAAGAGGATGAGAAGCCGGCGGAGGATCACAATCCGTTCGCGGACAGGGAGTCGCTCGAACTGCGCATCAACAACCTTGCCTCCATGCTCGAAAAGCAGATCGGCGAGGGCGGCGCGGCCAAGAACCCCGCAGAGCCTTCGGCGGACGGCGCCGTTAAGGATACTGCGGACGACAAGAACGTTTCATGCATCAGGCTTATATATAATCAGCTCCTCGAGAACGAGGTTGACGAGAAATACATTAACATGATCGTGAGCGAGATCGAGCCCACGCTGAAAAAGGATGCCCCGGTCGAGAATATCCTTTCGGCCATCTATCAGAAGATCGTCCTGAAGCTCGGCAAGACAGAGGTCCTCGACATCAACCGCGGCAAGGTGAAGTATGTCTTTCTCGTAGGCCCTACGGGAGTCGGAAAGACCACGACCATAGCGAAGCTCGCGTCAAAGCTCAAACTCGACAAAAAGCTCAACGTGGCGCTCATCACGGCCGACACGTACAGGATCGCTGCGGTCAAGCAGCTTGAGGTCTATGCGAACATTCTTAATATCCCGCTCAAGGTCATCAACAATGAGGCGGAGATGGAAGAGGCCAAGGAGGATCTTTCGGCATTTGACATCGTGCTAATAGATACCGCGGGCCGGTCGCATAAGGACCGCAGGCAGTGCGACGACATCGAGCGCCTGATCAATACGATCCCCGAGGAAGACCGCGAGGTTTTCCTGGTTCTTTCGGTTACGACGAAGTACCGCGATCTCGAGGCCATCACAGAGGCTTATTCCGAGATCTCGGATTACAGGCTTATATTTACAAAACTCGACGAGACCATGTATCTCGGCAATATCTTCAACATCAAGCTTTTGACGGGAGCTCCTCTTTCGTATGCGACTTTCGGCCAGGGAGTTCCGAACGATATCAGCAGGATAGACGCTCAGACTATCGCTAAGCAGCTTTTGGGAGGTGGCGATTAATGGATCAGGCGGATCAGTTACGCAAAATGGTGAATAAACAAAAGAAAGTCCGCAAGGTTTCGCGCGTTATCACGGTCACCAGCGGAAAAGGCGGCGTAGGCAAGTCGACCCTTTCCGTCAATCTTGCGATAGCACTTTCACGAATGGGAAAAAGAGTCATTATACTCGACGCGGACTTCGGTCTCGCGAACGTTGAGGTAATGCTCGGCATCAGGCCTCAGCACAATCTGGCGGACCTGATGTTCAGAGGAAAGGAATTAAAGGACATCATCACCGAGGGACCCGAGGGAGTCGGATTCATCTCCGGAGGCTCGGGCATACAGGAGCTCTCGAGACTGACGAGAGACCAGGTGATCTATCTTGTTCAGAAGCTTTACGAGCTCGATGAGCTCGCGGACATAATCCTCGTGGATACGGGAGCCGGCATCGCGGATACGGTCCTGGAGTTCGTATCTGCCAGCAACGAGGTGCTGGTGGTAGCGACACCCGAGCCGACTTCCATCACGGATGCCTACGCATTGCTCAAGACTCTGAACCGCAAGAGCGATTTCGTTAAGGAGAACACATCCATCAGGATGGTGGCGAACAGGATAAAGGACGCCGAAGAAGGCGAAAACCTCCATCAGAAACTCAGCGTTGTCGTGGAGAAGTTCCTCAATATCAAGGTAGAATACCTCGGCGGAATCTTAAACGACGCGAACTGCCAGAAGGCGGTCATGCAGCAGGATCCGGTAATGCTCTCGTTCCCGAATTCAAACACTGCAT
>JAEEXY010000056.1 GCA_016288005.1 Lachnospiraceae bacterium | reverse complement strand
GAACGGAGGAGCAACCATGTTTGACAAGCTGGAAGAACTGGTCAGACGATATGAGGAAATACAGAACGAGCTGAATGAGCCCGCTGTGGTCAATGACATGGCGCGCTACAGGCAGCTCATGAAGGAACAGAACGACCTGGGCGTTGTCGTGGACAAATACAACGAGTATAAGGCTGCGGCCGCGACCATAGACGAGAGCCTGGAGATGCTCGAGAGCGAGTCCGACGAGGAAATGCGCGATATGCTTAAAGCCGAGCTCTCCGCGGCGCGTGACGATAAGGAGCGCTGCGAAAAGGAGCTTAAGATACTGCTCCTGCCCAAGGACCCCAACGATGAAAAAAATGTTTTCGTCGAGATCAGGGCCGGCGCGGGAGGAGACGAGGCTGCGCTCTTTGCTTCGGATCTGTTCAGGATGTACAGCAAATATGCCGACACGATGCGCTGGAAGATAGAGATGGTATCACTCAACGAAAACGGTCTCGGCGGCTTTAAGGAGTGCGTTTTCATGGTCAACGGCCAGGGCGCGTACTCGAGGCTCAAATATGAGTCGGGCGTGCACCGCGTGCAGCGCATCCCCGTGACGGAGTCGGGCGGCAGGATACATACCTCCACCGCGACCGTGGCCATCATGCCGGAGGCCGAAGAGGTGGACGTAAAGCTCGACATGAACGACTGCAAGTTTGATGTTTTCAGGGCGTCGGGCAACGGCGGACAGTGCGTAAACACAACGGACTCGGCCGTGAGGCTCACGCATATCCCGACAGGTATCGTGATATCGTGTCAGGATGAGAAATCGCAGCTGAAGAACAGGGACAAGGCCCTGAAGGTTCTCAGGGCTAAGCTCTACGAGCTCGAGATGGAAAAAGCGGCCAATGCCGAGGCGGACCTGCGCCGCAGCCAGGTGGGAACGGGCGACCGTTCCGAGAAGATCAGGACCTACAATTTCCCGCAGAGCAGATGCACGGACCATCGCATAAAGCTCACGCTTTATACGCTGGATGACGTAATGAACGGTGACTTAAACGAGCTGATCGACGCCCTGACCGGTGCCGACCAGGCGGCAAAGCTGCTGAAGATGAGCGAGAGCTGAGGATCGGAGAATGGAGATCATATCCAGCAATAAGAACGAGCGCATAAAGAATATCGCCGCGCTGCAGAAGTCCAAGAAAGCCAGGACCGAGCAGGGCGTATTTGTCGCGGAAGGACTGCGCATCGCGCGTGATGTGTTCAAGTCTGCGCTTGATCTTACCGAGAGCGTTTTTCTCAGCGAGACCTTCTGGAACAATAAGGGGTGGAATGAATATCCCGAACTGGCGGTGCTGGGTTTTGATGCCCAAGATCAGCCTTTTTCTCTCACTGTAGTGAAAGATAACGTGTTTGAGGGCATGTGCGAGACGGTTACCCCGCAGGGCATCTTGTGTGTGGTAAGACAGCCGGATTATGCTTACGAAAAAGATATGCAGGGCAGGGACGGCATTCAGAAACTGCTGATACTGGAGGATATACAGGACCCCGGGAATCTCGGGACAATGGTCAGGACCGCGGAGGCGGCAGGCATGAACGGTATCATCCTCAGCAAAGGATGTGCGGATATTTTTTCTCCGAAGGTTACCCGATCCACGATGGGCGCTATATTCAGGGTTCCGTTTATATATACGGACGATCTGCCTTTGATGCTCGACAGGCTGAAAACGGAGGGTATAGATATCTGCGCAGCATACTTAAAGGACGGAGAAGACTACAGAAAGATGCATTTTGAGGCGCGTACTGCGATCATGATCGGAAACGAAGGCAACGGCCTTTCGGACCGAGCGGTGGCCCATGCGTCGAGAAATGTATTCATCCCGATGGCCGGTGAAGTTGAATCCCTTAATGCTGCGGTGGCAGCGGCCCTGCTGATGTATGCACTGTAGCGGAGCGTCTCTTCTGCATCCACGCGTTTATCTCGGCGCCGAGGAAGAATATATTCATACAGAAGTACAGCCACAGCATGCACAGCACCACAGCGGTCAGGCTGCCGTAGGTGGTCATCATGCTGCCCATGTGGTTGATGTAGAACGAATAGAAATATGAGAAGAGCACCCAGCCCACGGAGGCGACGAGAGCGCCGGGGAGCTCGCCGATGAGGCGCGAGCGGCGGTTGGGGATGCCTTCGTACATCACGAGGAAAAAAAACATCAGGATCACGATACCGATGATGCTGCGCAGGCTGACGACGAGTATGGTGTACTTGTTCATCATCAGGATCGGGAATTCTTTTGTGAGCCAGTTAATGATGACGCCGCCGAATACATAGAGGCCGAGGAGCATGAACAGCATCGCCACGAAAACCAGCGTATAGAGCATGACCCAAAGTCGGAGCACGAAGTAGTTACGCGTTTCCTCAATGCCGTAGATGCGGTTGAGGCCGCGGTATACGCCGAGGATGCCGCGGGATGCGGACCAGAGCGTCAGGACGATCGTGATGGACAGGACCAGCGAGGTCGTCGAATAGAGCTCGTCCACGAGCACGCCGATCATGTCTGCCACCTGGAGCGGCACGAAATTGCGGATGACGTCCATCAGCTCTTTCTGCGAAAAAGGCAGGAACTGCAGCAGCGTAAGCAGGAACATCAAAAACGGAAAGAATGATACGATAATGAACAGCGAAGTGTCGGAGGCATACGCGGAAACTCCGTCATCCGCTGTTTTTTTGAAAAATGAAGCGAGCCCGCCAAAAAACTTCCTGAAAAAAGACTTGAGCAATATCCTTATCTCCTTGCTTGATACTATATCCAAGGAGTATTATACTTAAATCTGCGGGAACTGACAAGTTGACGGCGGGGTGAGCCACGCGTACGACAGTTGTCGGACCTTGGGTCCGCCGGAGGCGGACGGACGGGAGTACATAATGGGTATTCAATCGGTTAAATTCAGAGGGCGCCACAATTCATGGCGCGCGATCCTTTTTCTTATAACGGGCAGTCTGGCGATCGTATTGTTCATAGTGCTTGCGATCCTTACGGCGATCAGGGGCGAGAGCGCCTTTTCTTTCGGCGTCATGGGCGTAGCGGCGGCACTGATCTCGCTGATCGGAGTCATAGTTTCTGCGATCGCGGCAAATGAGCGTGATATCTTTGTGTCCGTGCCGATCGCGGGGATGATCGTAAACGGCATATCTTTTATTCTCTATGTGGTGATCTACATTCTGGGCATCTCATAATAAAACTTTTTGAAAAATGACACTAACTTGCCACACAATCCTTCTACAATTGTAGCAAAGTTATACATTTGTAGAATAATGCCGATATATTAAAAGCATAGAGCAAATTGCGCAGCAATTCGCGAGTTATAATACTGCAAACATAAGAAACCACCGGAGGACTGGCAGATTTGAATAAAAGAGCTTTTTTTGGCAGGATAACTGCCGTTTTGTTGATAATAACCCTGATACTTCCGACGGGCTTTGCCGCGAGAAAGGCAAAGGCCGAGAGTTCCGTTACGGGCATCATTCGCGCCACCGAGCTGGTGATGCGTGAGGGCCCCGGCACCGATTACCCCAAGGTTTACGCGGGCGACGACCCCGTTGTGCTTAAGTACGGGCAGGAGGTAACGGTCCTCGGAGAGAAGGACGGCTGGTATTATCTGCGCGCCGTATGCGGCGGAACGCTGGTTACGGGCTATTCGCTCAGCAAAAAGGGCGATGTCGTATATATCGAGATTCCCGACGGCACGAGTCTCGAGGGCAGCTACCGCAAGGGCACGGTCATCGCGGGCACGGTAAATGTGCGCAAGGGACCTTCGACCGACTATGAAAAGGTCCTGCTTAACGGCGAGAGCCTGGTGCTCAAATACGGTCAGGAAGTCAGCATCATCGGCGAGGAAAACGGATGGTACCGCCTGTACGCGACGGTTGACGGAGCACGCGTCGAGGGGTACTGCCGCGGAGACTTTATCGAACCCGGTGAGGCCGAGACCTTTAAGGAGCCCGAGTATTCCTACGGCGAGATCACCGCGACCAAGCTCAATGTGCGCAAGGGTCCCGGTACAGACAACGCTATCGTTAAGGCCGGCGGAGCGGATGTCGTCCTGACTTCGGGCTGCAAAGTCACGATCATGGGCGAGACCGACGGCTGGTATCATATCACGGCGGCATTCAACGGCAATATCATCGAGGGTTACTGCCTCGGCAGCTATGTAAATGTAACCGAAACTCCATCGAATACGGATGGCGGCAAAACAGACGGCGGCAAGACCGAAGACAAGCCCGAGGACAAACCGGAGGACAAACCGGAGGACAAGCCCGAGGATCCCGGTCAGGATGAACCCGGCACGGACAACACCGGCGACAGCACTGAGGACGGCCCTTATGTGCCCACCTCACCTACAGATCTTTCCCACGGAGTTCCCGACGGCTATGAGCTCGCGACCAAGAGCTATTCCGCAAAGTACGCGATCCCCGCAAAGGTCATCGCGAAGACCGGACTGAACCTGCGCAGCGCGGCCGTAGAGGGCGCGGATGTGCTGGCGGTGCTTCCTTACGAAAAAGAGCTCACGATCATCAATACAAAGGCCGTGGACTTGACCGCATCAAACGGCAAGACCGTTTCGGAGAAATGGTACAGGGTCGTTGTCGATGTGGACGGTGAATACATGTGCGGCTACGTTGTGAGCGCATATGCTGAGATCACCGATTTTACCGGAGTTACGGCTAAGACTTCGTACAAGAACCAGATAATACACAAAAAGATCAATAAGTCGACAAAGCTTACTTACGCGAAGGGCAAGAACATAAAGCTCGCTAAGGGCACCGTCGTTACGATCACCGGCGATTATACGACCAATACCGGCGAAAAGAAATTCGGCGTAACCGTCGACTATAAGGACAAGACGTACAACGGATATATCATGGCATCGAGGCTTGCTCTCGTTTCTACCCTGAGCAGTTATACGGTCA
The DNA here is from genome assembly GCA_016288005.1 of Lachnospiraceae bacterium. Lineage (GTDB taxonomy): Bacteria > Bacillota > Clostridia > Lachnospirales > Lachnospiraceae > RUG11977. The sequence goes on along the minus strand of JAEEXY010000056.1, from coordinate 14,498 downwards.
GCTATCTGGTGCCCGCGGCTCCGCCCGCCGAGCCCGAAGACCCGGACGATGATGAGCCCGACGATGCTGAGCCCGCAAAGCCCGATCCCGCATCCGCCTTTGACGGCGCCAATGCGGTGGTAAGGGACGCTGCGGGACTGGCGGTTAGGACTTCCGCCAAGAATTCATCAGAGATGCTCTATACCGTTGACGGCAGGGCAGTGCTTCTCTACACCGGAGATCCCGTGCAGATCATCGATGTTTCGATCGACAACGGAAAGATCTGGTGCTACATAAGATTTTACTTCAACGGATTCGAGTTTTTCGGATATATCCGCTCGACGCATCTCGAGTCCGATGTGCTGATCAATCTGCTCAGCAACCAGACCGAGGCCTCCTCGGCACCGCTTGATTTCGAGACAAAGCTCGAGCGTGAGGGTTTTCCCGAGTCCTATAAACCGATGCTGCGCGATCTGCATGCGCAGTATCCGCTCTGGGAGTTCAAGGCCTATCACACGGGCATCGACTGGAATGAGGCCGTTGCGGCCGAGTCCCAGGTCGGCGTATCGCTCCTTCCCAATTACTACAGCCTCGAGTGGCTTTCGTTCGAGGAGGGCGCTTACAGCTGGAAAACTGACAAGTTCACGATATTTGACGGAACATACTGGGTTGCCGCATCGGAAGACGCGGTCAGGTATTACATGGACCCGAGGAATTTTCTTACCTACACGGGCATATTCATGTTTGAGAACCTGACCTACAACCCTTCGATACAGACGGGCGAGGGCGCGGCCGACATTCTTAAGACCACCGCTTTCGGCAACGGAGCGACCTACAGTTACATGGACGATTTCGGCGTTTCGAGGAAAACGAGCTACGTCGATACCTTCCTTATGGCCGCGGAGTATTCGGGCGTGAGCCTCTATCATCTGGTTTCCCGCTCCAAGAACGAGATCGGAAACGGTACGCCCAGCAACAGCGTGAGCGGCACGGTGTCGGGCTATGAAGGCCTGTATAATTTCTACAACGTCGGCGCGAACGACAGCGCGATACCCGGACAGAACATCAGAAACGGCCTGGAGTTCGCGAAAAAGGGACGCGGCAGTGCGGCGATGAACCAGCTGTATCTGATCCCCTGGAACAATCCCTTCAGGGCGATCCTCGGCGGCGCTTTCTATCTCGGCTACAACTATGTCAACAAAGGCCAGGATACGCTGTATTTTGAACGTTTCAATGTGGTTTCTGACGGCGCTTACCCTGTGTTCACGCATCAGTACATGACCAATGTCGCGGCGGCATGCACCGAGAGTACATCCACCTCGCGCGGCTATGACAACGCATCGGAAATGGCGATCGAGTTTACGATCCCCGTATATCTGAACATGCCCGAGGAGATATGCATAGCTCCCGAAAAGGCACTTAACCCCAACAACTGGCTCAAATCGCTTAAGATAACCGATCAGAACGGCAATGAGCTGCCTCTGACGCCTACTTTTGATTCGTCGGTCAAGCAGTCCTACTCGATCATCGTAGATCATGAGGTCAGCAGCGCGATCGTTGATGCGGTCACGGTCAGCAAACTGGCTGAGATCACGAGCGGCTCGAGATTCGATCTCGATGTCGGTGAGAACCTGATCACGGTCAAGGTTAAGGCCGAGAACGGAAAGGTCAGAAAGTACAAGATCTACATTTCGCGTGAGCCCGATCCTAACGCGGCACCGGAGGACAATACAGGCGACGCGGAAAATACCGGAGATACATCCGGCACAGAGAACAACGGTGAAACCGGTAATACCGGCGATCCGGAGAACGCGCAGACACCCGAGGGCACGGAAAGTGCAGGCGAGGGTGACGCGAATATCCCCGGGGACGGCACTGAGCCCACAGACGGCACCGGAACGGAAAATGGCGGTGAGACCGGGACCGAGAACGGGACCGAAGCGGGCGGCGAGCCCGATGGCGGTACCGGAGAGTCAACGGGCGAAGGTTCTCCCGAGGGCGGCGGCGAATAAGCCACGGCCAATAGTAATAAGATTAAGGAAGTGCTGTAAATGAAGGCATTTATGAAAACTGTGATCACTCTGCTGCTTACGGCTGCGGTGATGATCTCACCTCTCGCGGCGCCGGCAAAGGTACAGGCGGCCAGCGCATCGATAGGCTTTGAAAAGGATCTCGAGACCGTCAGGGTCGACGATGTGGTAGCGGTCACGCTCAAACTGACCGCGGATGCGATAATCGGGGCTTTTGAAGGATATATCTCCTACAACAGCGACGTGCTCGATTTCGTTACCGGCCCCGAGACCATAGTCGGCGGAGAGGGCATATTAAAGATCAATGATTCCGATCCCGACGCGCGTTTTAACGAGAGGAGCTACCTGCTGTTCTTTAAGGCGGTCGGCATAGGCAGCTGCGATATCAAGCTGAGAGGAACGCCCGAGATATATCAGGCCGAGACCGATTTCCCGATGTCCGTTTCCTCGAGCCCCTTAACGATCGATGTCCTGGCTTCTCAAAAGGCTTCGTCGGACGCTTCGCTCGCGGCCATGAAGATCAGCCCCGGAACGCTCACCCCTGAGTTTTCACCCCAGGTATTCGAGTACAGCGTCACCGTGCCGTATGAGACGACCACGCTGCTGGTAAGCGCCGTAACATCCGATACCAAGGCAAATGTCAAGATCGAGGGAAACGACGAACTGGACGTTGGACAAAACCGCGTACTGCTGCTGGTCACAGCCGAAGACGGAACCCTGAACAAATATGTTATCTACGCTGCCAGAGAGCCCGAAAAGACAGCTCCGGGCGGAGATACCCCCGAAACCACCGGAACTCCCGATAACACCGATAATACCGGTACTGCGGAGCAGACTTCCGAGGGAGGAAATACCGCGCCTGCGGAAGGCTCATACTTTTACGCGGCCGATGAGGACGACGGAGTTATATTATACGCCGGCTCGAAATATACGATCGGGAAAGACAACGGGTCCATCAAGATCCCCGAAGGATATTTCAAGACCTCGATCCTGATCAGCGGACACACGGTTACGGCTTATTCGCCTACCGAAGACCTGAGCAGCGATTTCCTGCTCCTGATCCTTTCGAAGAACGGCGGCGAACCCGAGTTATATTCGTTCGACCGCGTTGAAAAGACCGTACAGCGTTATTCTTCGTCAAAGAAGGACGCGACGATCAACAGCAAGCCTTCGTCGGGTTATTCGACGATCGATGAAGCGGAGCTCAAAAAGAATTACGACAAGAGCCTCCACAACCTGACTCTGGTGATCGCGATCATGAGCGGTATCTGCATGCTGCTGCTGATCCTTACGATCAGGATGGCGCTAAAGAGCAAAGAGAAAAAGAGCGCACCGCCCCGCAGACAGGGTACCGGAACGAGGCGTACAAGGTAAGTTTAAAGCCGTCCCCGTGTCAGCCCCGTGTTTACAGATTTTTAATGATGACGCAGCCCTCCCGTTGCTTGACGGGAGGGCTGTTTTTGTGTTATAGTCGGAATATAACACTGAACGGAAGGAGGCTTGTTCTTGATCTACTACATAGATTTCAGCAGCGACGAAGCATTTTACCTTCAGCTGCGCAATCAGATCATCCTGGGGATCGCGACATCGAGGCTGCGTGACGGAGAGAGCCTGCCTTCGGTGCGTGATATGGCCGAGATAATCGGCATCAATATGCACACGGTCAATAAGACATACGCTATCCTTCGCCAGGAGGGCTATTTAAGGCTGGACCGGAGGCGCGGCGCGGTAGTGTCGGTCAACCCGGACAGGCAGCGTAAGCTCGAGAGCTTTAAGTCAGACCTGAAGGTGAGCTTGGCTGAGGCCCTGTGCAACGGACTTTCCACCGACGAGATACATTCCGCGGTGGATGAGGTATTAAGAGAGATAACGGAACGGTAGCAGTATCTGTACGCAAACGGCTGCCGGCAGCTGTCCCCGCGGCAGCAGACGGACGGCAGGGAACGGAGTATATATGCTTTGTGAGATATGCCATACCAGAGAGGCAAATGTTACATATACCGAGATAATAAACGGTCAGAAGCGCGAGCAGCATCTGTGTCAGGTCTGCGCGGGTGAGCAGACGCTTGCCATTACGGGCAAGCTCGGAAACGAGATATCGATAGGCTCGATCCTGTCGGGCATCCTGCAGAACTACGCAAAGGGCCTCGCGGCAAAGTCGGCGAATGAGCCGGTGTGCCAGCGCTGCGGCATGACAGCGTCCAACCTGATCAAGGACGGCAGGCTCGGCTGCCCCGAGTGCTATAACGCATTTTCGATGATACTTGAGAAAAACCTTAAAACGGTCCAGGGCTCCGTCGAGCATCACGGCAAGGTGCCCGCGAACGCGGAGCGCATAGAGATCAGGCCCGCCAGGACAACGGGCAGGACAGCGGCTGAGGTCATGAACGCCGCGACCGAGGAGATCGTCAGGCAGAACGAGGCCGGCAAAAAGACAAAGCGGAGCAAAAAGTCGCAGAGTCTTTCTGCTGCAAGCGAAAAGCCCGCGCATACCTCAAAGGATGCGGCGACCAGGATAGAGGACTACAAAAAGCAGCTTTCGGCGGCACTCGCCGAGGAGAACTATGAGGAAGCGGCACGCCTGCGCGATCTGATCCGCGCCGTGGAGGCGGCGGAGAAGACCGAGTTTGAGGTACCGAAGCCCGCAGGCAGAAAGAAGAAAACTGCGGTGTCCGAAACCTGCAAAAAGAGCGCTGCGGCCGCAGGGACAGGTAAAACGAGCACTGCAGCCACCGGAACCGGTAAGAAAAATGCTGCCGGAGCAGGTAAAGGGGCAGCTAAGGCAGGGAAGACGGGGCGCAAGACCTCCGCGAAAGGAGGCGGCAAATGAACATTAATCCCGTTAAATGGTACATGAAGCAAAAAGGATACGACGATGTGGTCGTATCGAGCAACATCCGCCTGGCGCGCAACCTGGCGGAGTATGATTTCCGCGACAAGATCAGCAACGATGACGCGATCAGGCTCGTTGAGCAGGTCAGGGAACTGACGCCGGAGCTCGCGGGCAGGGAGTGTACGGAGTACTTTTCCTGCAATGTCAACAGGCTGCCCGAGAACGAGTGCAACACGCTCGTTGAGATGTTCGCGATCAGCAGGGAGCTGGCGCAAAAAAAGCAGGCCACGGGCCTGATCATCTCGGAGGACGAGAGCGTCAGCATCATGATCAACGAGAACGAGCATATCAGGATCAGCTCGTTTGCGGCAGGCAACAACCTGCGCGGCGCATACGCGGTTGCAGACCGCATAGACAATTATTTTGATTCCAGATTAAAGTACGCTTACAGCGACAGATACGGATACCTGACCACGGGCATGTCGGATGTCGGCACGGGCATGAAGGCCACCTGCGTGCTGAGCCTTCCGGCTCTCGCAATCTCGGGCAAGCTCAACGCAATAAAGGACGAGGTCGGCAAATGCGGGGCGGTGTTTAAGGACCTGTACGCGGATGACGGCAAAAACCTCGGATTCATTTACGCGGTATCAAACCAGAAGACACTCGGCTGCTCCGAGCTCGAGATCATCGAGAACCTCGATCAGGTAGTCAGCCAGCTCGTAGGCTTCGAGCGCAAGAGAAGAGCCGCCTGGATAGCAAACGATAAGGACGAGGTCGAGGACAAGGTATTCCGCTCCTACGGTGTTTTAAAGCACACCAGGCTGATCACGCTGAAGGATGCGATGACACTGCTCGCGCAGCTTAAACTCGGCTCGGACGCCGGTCTCATCAAGCTGTCGGGAGACGGTTCGGACCTGTTCAGGATCATGATCCAGATACAGCCCGCCAATATCGCGAAGCTCTACAAATGCGGCACCGATCCCAAGGAGATCGACCGCGCGAGAGCCTCGTATCTTAACGAGAAAATACCGTCGCTCAGCAATTTCGGAAACTGAAAAATAATTTACAGAACGCTTCCGTAGCCTGCAGGCATAAGACAGCAGGCTAAATCCAATCGGAAGAGTATACAGGATGTTTATGGACGACAGATTTACGGAACATGCGCGGGAAGCGCTGAACCAGGCAGGCGAAGTGGCTTCGAGGCTTGCGCATAATTATATCGGGACTGAGCATCTGCTGATAGGCCTGACAAGGGCCGGCGGAGTGGCTGCGCGCGTGCTCGAGGAGAACCTTGTAGACGAAGATAAGCTTCTCGAGTTGGTTAACCAACTTATTTCCCCGGGCTCGAGGGTGGGTTTTGCGGAGGTCGAGAACCTTACGCCCAGAGCCAGGAGGATCATCGACAGGAGCTTTAAGGAGGCCGCCAAGCTCAATTCAAAAAAGGTCGGCACCGAGCACATCCTTATCTCGATGCTCAGGGAAGGCGACTGCATCGCGGTGCGCCTGCTCAACACCATAGGAGTCAATATCCAGAAGCTCTATTATGATACGATGGCAGCTTCGGGCGTTGACGTGAACCAGCTCAAGCACGATCTGAAGGCTGCGGGCGGGAGCGTGCGCGAAAAGACCGCCACACCAACACTCGACCAGTACAGCCGCGATCTGACCGCATACGCCCGTGAGGGCAAACTCGATCCCGTAGTCGGCAGATCAGAGGAGATCGAGCGCGTTATACAGATACTGAGCCGCAGGACAAAGAACAATCCCTGCCTCGTAGGTGAGCCCGGCGTCGGAAAGACCGCTATCGTTGAGGGCCTCGCGCAGAAGATCGTTGCGGGCGATGTGCCCGGGACTGTCAGGGACCGCCGCGTCGTAACGCTCGACCTTTCGGGTATGGTCGCAGGTTCCAAGTACAGAGGCGAGTTCGAGGAGCGCATCAAAAAGGTCGTTGCCGAGGTCGTTTCCGCGGGCAATGTCATGCTCTTTGTCGATGAGCTGCATACAATAATCGGCGCGGGCGGCGCAGAGGGCGCGATCGACGCTTCGAACATCTTAAAGCCTTCGCTGGCGCGCGGTGAGCTGCAGCTGATCGGTGCCACGACACTTGATGAATACAGAAAATATATCGAAAAGGATCCCGCGCTCGAGAGACGTTTCCAGCAGGTTGCGGTCGAGGAGCCCACTCCCGAAGAGGCGGTTAAGATCCTTAAAGGCCTGCGCCCGAAATACGAGGAGCATCATAAGGTCATTATCACCGATGACGCTATCGAAGCTGCGGTCAAGCTCGGCGGCAGATACATCAACGACAGATTCCTGCCCGACAAGGCCATCGACCTGATGGACGAGGCAGCATCGAAGGTGGCGCTGAGCGTATATAAGGCATCACCCCGCAAAAAGGCTCTCGAAGAGAAGCTCGCGGCGCTCGATGAAAAGAAAGAGAACGCGATAAAGGCCGAGGCATATGAAGAGGCCGGTACCATAAAGAAAAAGCAGCAGCGTATCCGCAAGGACCTCGAGAAGCTCGAGGCTGAAGAGGCCGAGGCAAAGGCTTCGATGCAGCTTAAAGTTACGGCGGACGAGATCGCGGATATCGTGGCTGGCTGGACCAAGATCCCCGTTAAAAAGCTCGCTGAGGGCGAGACCGCGCGTCTGCTTAAGCTCGAGGATACCCTGCATAAGCGCGTTGTGGGCCAGGAGGGTGCCGTTTCCGCGGTGGCCAAGGCCATCAGACGCGGCAGAGTGGGACTTAAGGATCCCAACCGTCCTACGGGTTCGTTCCTGTTCCTGGGACCCACCGGTGTAGGTAAGACAGAGCTCTCAAAGGCTCTGGCGGAGGCTGTGTTCGGAACGGAAGATTCCATCATCAGGGTTGACATGTCCGAATACATGGAGAAGCACAGCGTATCGAAGATGATCGGATCGCCGCCCGGCTATGTCGGATTTGAGGACGGCGGACAGCTCTCCGAGAAGATCAGGCGCCATCCTTATTCGGTAGTGCTCTTCGACGAGATCGAGAAGGCACATCCCGATGTATTCAATATCCTGCTCCAGGTGCTCGACGACGGACATATCACCGACGCGCAGGGGCGCAAGATCAGTTTCAAGAACGCCATCATCATCATGACTTCCAATGCCGGCGCGCAGAACATCGTATCGCCCAAGACTCTCGGATTCGCGACCTCGAGCGACGCAAAGGCTGATTACAACCGCATGAAGGAAGGCGTTATGGATGAGGTAAGGAGGCTGTTTAAGCCAGAGTTCCTCAACCGTATCGATGAGATGATCGTATTCCATTCGCTCGGCAGGGAAGAGATCCGCAAGATCGTGACGATCATGACCGATAAGATCGTAAAACGCGCTGCGGAAGAGATGAGCATAAAGCTTAAGATCGACGATACCTTCACCGAATATGTCGCCGAGAAGGGCTTCGATGAGAAGTATGGAGCGAGACCTTTGCGACGCGCCATACAGACCGACCTCGAGGACAGGCTCGCAGAGGAGATCCTTGAGGGCCGCGCCAAAGAGGGCGATACCGTGACGGTAGCCTATGACAGGGACAAAAAGCTCGTCACATTCAGGGAACGTGCGTCCAAAGCCAAGCATGTTAAGAAACCGTGAAGTTTCTGTAAATAATCACGGATAGCCGTTTTCAGAGATTGAAAATTTGAAAAATCTGTGCTAGAATTTTTTACGCGAAGAGCACACTGCGGATGCTTAAAGCGCAGCGAAAGGAGTAAACCGATGAAGACTGTTGGATCATTGATCAGAAACGAAGATGACGGAAGCCTCAGCTTCGGCGATTTCACACTCGCGGCGAAGGGTAAGGTTTCGGATTTCAGTCACAACGGAGATCTGTATAAGGTAAAGACCTTTAACGAGATCACGAAGCTCGAGAGAAACGAGAATTTTGTTTATGAATCGGTGCCCGGTTCGGCGGTATTCAATTTTGTCGCCGATGCGAATACGGTAAGCTTTGCCGTAGCCGGAGCGGAGGATGTCCAGATCACACTCGAGCTGGAGCCCGATAAAGAGTATGACGTAACGGTAGGAGGCAGCGACCTGGGCCGCATGCGCACAAACCTCGGAGGCAAGCTCGTATTCAGCGTGGAGGCACGCATGGACGAGACCACACCCGTCAAAGTTACCGGCGTTTGAATCTTTAAACATCAAAACGAATAAATTTTCATCAAAAGAGACCGTTTTATGCGGTCTCTTTGCCGTATACGGACAGGGCGGCGCGGGAGTTGAAAATAATCGGAAAAATATTTTGCGGAGGGGGTTGACAAAAGGATATACAAGTGTATAATATGCATAGATTTACACAAGAAGTGCATAAATATACAAACAATACAGTATTTACGATGCCAGTCTTGTGTACGGCCAGGAATCAGAATCGGCTGAAAACCGATTCTAAATAGGAGGATATACATATGGATAAGAAAGACATTAAGAAAGTCGTACTTGCATATTCGGGCGGACTTGATACATCGATCATCATCCCGTGGCTTAAGGAAAACTATAACAATCCCGAGATCATCGCGGTAGCCGGCAACGTTGGACAGGCCGACGAGCTGGAGGGTCTCGAGGAGAAGGCGATCAAGACCGGCGCATCGAAGCTTATCGTTGCGGACCTCGTAGACGAGATGGTTGATGAGATCATCATCCCTTCGCTGAAGATGGACGCAAAGTATGAGACGTATCTTTTAGGTACCGCTTTTGCGCGTCCCGTTATCGGCAAAAAGCTCGCTGAGATCGCTCTGGCCGAGGGCGCAGACGCCATCTGCCACGGTGCTACCGGTAAGGGAAACGATCAGGTTCGTTTCGAGCTCGCTATCAAGAGATTCGCTCCCGACATGAAGATCATCGCTCCCTGGAGAGAGTGGGACATCAAGTCGCGTGAGGAGGAGATCGATTACGCAGAGGCGCACAACGTTCCGCTGAAGATATCACGTGAGACCAACTATTCAAAGGATAAGAACCTCTGGCACTTGAGCCATGAGGGCCTCGATCTTGAGGATCCCAAGAATGAGCCCCAGTACGACAAGCCCGGCTTCCTCGAGATGGGCGTTTCACCCGCACAGGCACCCGACAAGCCCGAGTACGTAACGATCGGCTTTGAGGCAGGCGCTCCCGTTTCCGTAAACGGCGAGAAGATGAAGGCTTCGAAGATCATCGAGAAGCTCAACGAGCTCGGCGGCAGGAACGGCATCGGTATCATCGACATCGTTGAGAACCGTCTCGTCGGTATGAAGGACCGCGGCGTTTACGAGACACCCGGCGGAACCATTCTTTACAAGGCTCATGAGCAGCTCGAGATGATCACCGTTGATAAGGAAACCCTTCACGAGAAGCAGAAGCTCGCGGTTGATTATGCGGACCTCATCTACAACGGAAAGTGGTATTCACCCCTTCAGGAGGCGCTTACCGCATTCGCGAACGAGGCAGACAAGTACTGCACAGGTTCGGTTACTTTAAAACTCTACAAGGGCAATATCATCCCCGCGGGCATGGAGTCGCCTTATTCACTGTATTCCGAGAACCTCGTAACCTTCGGCGAGAGCGATTACGACCAGGCTCAGGCAGCAGGCTTCATCAATCTCTGGGGACTTCCCACAAAGGTTCAGGCTCTCCGTGAGCAGGGCAGGCTGTGATCTGAACGGCGTTCAGACTATAGGACATACCGATCCCCGGCCGCAAAGCCGGGGACCGAAAATAAATCAGACGAGAAATCAGAGGAGAAAAGTTATGAAAAAGATCATCGCATTTTTACTTGCCGCAGTTCTTATGTGCGCGGCATTCACAGGCTGCTCGGGCAGCGATAAGAAAACAGAGGACAGCGGCAATGCAGCGGCATCGGGCAAGACCGTTGCGGACATCAAGGCAGCAGGCAAGCTCGTTATCGCAACGAGCCCAGATTTCCCTCCTTTCGAGGAGCTCAAGGCTGACGGCAGCGTTGAAGGCATCGAGATCGATATCCTCAACATGATCTGCAAGGAGCTCGGCGTAGAGCTCGAGATCCAGCAGATGGATTTTGAATCGGTACTTCCCGGCGTACAGGCAGGCAAGTTCGACCTGGGCGTTTCGGGCATCACAGCAAACGAAGAGCGCAAAAAGAACGCTCTGTTCACCGATCCTTACTGCCTCGCGGCTCAGGCGATCGTTGTAACGGAGAGCGGCTCGATAAAGAGCAAGGCAGATCTTAAGGGCAAGGCCGTTGCGGTTCAGACCGGCACCACCGCCGAGTCGTTCTGCATGGCAGAGGGTTACAAGGTTAATTCATACGCTGCCAACAGCGACGCGGAGCTCTCACTCGTAAACGGCAAGGTAGACGCATGGGTAATCGACGACCTGACCGCCGCTGAGATGGTTGCTTCCTACAACGAGTCTCATGACGACAAGCTCGTGATCCTCAGCGAGGCAATGACCACCGAGCCTTACGGTTTCGCGACAAAGCTCGGCAATGACGAGCTGATCGGCGAGATCAACAAGATCCTCAAGAAGCTGCTGGACGACGGTACCATCGCATCGGTATTCGAGAAATTCGAGGCACCTTACACAAAGCCTTAATTGAACGAAACGGAGGAAATATCGTGTCAGCATGGTTTGCTAAACTGAACGAGACCTTTATAGCATCAGGCTATTACCGCCTGATGCTTGATGGTTTTAAGAACACAATAATAATCACGCTCGGGGCGCTGGCGATAAGTATCGTTCTGGGTTCCCTGATAGCAGTGATCAGATACCTCGGTGAGGATGTGCCCGCGATGAAACCGGTCGTAAAGGTCCTTACCTTTTACGTCAATGTCATCCGCGGCATCCCTGTCGTTGTTCTGCTGCTGATATTCTATTTTGTCATCATGAAATCCTCGGACGGACTCGTGGTCGGCATCATAACCTTCGGCATCAACTCGAGCGCGTATATGTCCGAGCTGATCCGAGGCGGCATCAACGCGGTGGACAAGGGCCAGATGGAGGCCGGACGGAGCCTCGGCATGTCGAGACTTCAGTGCACCAGACGCATCATATTCCCGCAGGCGGTCAGATATATCCTGCCCGCGGTCGGCAACGAGCTCATCGCGCTCTTAAAGGAGACTTCTGTCGCCGGTTATGTGGCGGTTGTAGACCTGACCCGTGCAGGCAATCTGGTCAGAAACAATACCTATGACGCGGTCAATCCGCTGCTTTTGGTTGCGATCACCTATCTGATCATGGTATTCGGCCTCGACGCACTGCTGAGGAAGATGGAGAGGAGGCTGGCGCGCAATGATAAACGTTAAGGATCTGCATAAGAATTTCGAAGATCTCGAGGTCTTAAAGGGCGTCAGCGTAGAGATCGACAAGGGCGACGTGATGTGCGTGATCGGACCTTCGGGTTCCGGTAAATCGACGTTCCTGCGATGCCTTAACCTTCTCGAGAAGCCTTCGAGCGGACAGATAATATTTGAGGGCGACGACCTGACGGGCAAGGATATCGACCTCGATCTGCACAGACAGAAAATGGGCATGGTGTTCCAGCAGTTCAATCTTTTCCCCCACATGACGGTGATGGGGAACCTGACCTGCGCGCCGATGATGCTCAAGAAAACGCCCAAGGATGCTGCCGAGAAAAAGGCGATGGAGCTCCTGGAACGCGTAGGACTCGCGGACAAGGCTGACGAATACCCGAATACCCTCTCGGGCGGCCAGAAACAGCGTGTGGCGATCGTGCGGGCGCTCTGCATGGAGCCTGACGTTATGCTCTTTGACGAGCCCACGTCGGCACTCGATCCCGAGATGGTAGGAGAGGTTCTCGAGGTTATGAAGGAGCTCGCGGCCGACGGTATGACCATGGTAGTGGTAACGCACGAGATGGGCTTCGCGAGGGAAGTATCGAACAGAGTCATTTTCCTCGATGAGGGCGTGATCGTGGAGCAGGGAACTCCCGATGAGATATTCAATCACCCTCAGTCGGACAGACTGAAGAGCTTCCTGGCCAAGGTGCTGTGATGCGCCCGGCGGGGACGAAGCGTTAAGTAGATACAGAAAGGAATTACGGCTATGGATTTTAAAGGACGGAGCTTTTTAAAGCTGCTTGATTATACACCCGAAGAGATAAATTACCTGCTCGACCTGTCGGCGAGGCTCAAGGACGAGCGCAAAAAGGGCATTCCGCACAAGATCGCTGACGGAAAGAGCGTTGCCCTGATATTTGAAAAGACCAGCACACGTACACGCTGCTCATTCGAGGTGGCGGCGGCCGATCTCGGGCTGCACCCCGTATATCTCGATCCCTCGGGCTCGCAGATAGGCAAAAAGGAGTCGATCGCGGACACCGCGCGCGTGCTCGGACGCATGTTTGAGGGCATCGAGTACCGCGGCTTCGGACAGGAGATCGTCGAGGATCTGGCCAAATACGCCGGAGTCCCCGTGTGGAACGGTCTTACCAACGAGTTCCATCCGACGCAGATACTGGCCGATTTTCTGACGATCAAGGAGCATTTCGGTGATCTGAAGGGCAAAAAGCTCGTATATATGGGCGACGCGCGCTACAACATGGGCAATTCCCTGATGGTGGGATGCGCGAAGATGGGTATGCATTTCGTTGCCTGCACGGCGGAAAAGTATTTCCCCGGCAAGGCTCTGATCGACGAGTGTAAGAAGATCGCGGCTTCAACCGGCGCGGTCCTTGAGTTCATCACCGATCCGATCGCAGCGACAAAAGGCGCTCACGTGATCTACACCGATGTATGGGTATCGATGGGCGAGCCCGACGAGGTATGGAACGAGCGCATCTCGGACCTGACTCCTTACCGCGTGACAAAGGCGATCATGGACAATGCCGGACCGCAGTGTAAGTTCATGCACTGCCTGCCTTCCTTCCACGATCTCAACACCAAGATCGGCAAGGATATCTACAACAAATTCGGCATCGACTGCATGGAAGTGACCGACGAGGTATTCGAATCACCCGCCTCCATCGTATTCGACGAGGCCGAGAACCGCATGCATACGATCAAGGCCGTAATGTACGCGACACTTGGCGGAAAATAATATGCAATTTCCACAATTTGTGATATTTTTATCGAAAAACCATTGAACAGCATAAAAAACTATTCAAAAACGTGCGAAAACCTTTACAAAATCGCAAAAACGTATTAAGCTAATAGTGAAGTCCGGGCCGCAGATGACTGCGGCCCTTTTTTTCACCAAAGGAGAGCCGGGCGCATATGGAAGGTAAAAAGAATAAGGAATTCAAGGTTCTTAATTTCATAGCCGCTGCTGTGATAATTCTTTTCTTTGCGGGTGTTATCATCGCGTATTTCCAGATGATCAGGAAGACGACCGAGGACAACATCGTCAAAGACGGAGAGCTTAATGCCGTTATGGCTGCGGACAGGATCGAGCGTTATCTGACCATGGGCGAAGACACTATAATGCTGTCTGCGTACGCGCTGGAGAATATGATCCGGGAGGGGCGGTCGCACAGCGACATGGTCGATTATCTCACAACGCAGACGAGCGCCGTTCTGGAGCTGCTCCCCGAGAGCTCTACGGGGCTTTATGCGTATGCGGACGGTGAGTATATAGACGGAGGCGGCTGGGTACCCGACGCAGATTATGTTCCGCAGGAGCGTCCGTGGTATACTCAGGCTATTGCCGACCGGGGCAATCTGGCG